>JAZDIG010000430.1:0-2124 GCA_043805105.1 Candidatus Glassiibacteriota bacterium
GTTCCGACCGGGAGAAGGTGATGGCCCTGCACGGTTTCGGCATGGCCCACCAGATACATTTCATCGGGCCGAACGAAGGCGGCCTGGGTCTGGAAGACCCGCTCAAGCTGCTCACCGTCTACGGCTACGACCTCTGCGGCAACAACAGTACCACGATGTGCGCCCTTTACAACCTGGCCGGTCTAAAGGCCCGCCGCCGCGGCCTGACCGGGCACGTGGTGCCGGAGGTCTGGTTCGACGGCAAATGGAACTACGTCGATACCGACATGTTCGGTTATGTCTACCTGACGGATGACAAGGCAATTGCTTCGGTGGACGAGCTCCTGGCCAACCCGGAACTTTTCGCGCGCAGCGGCCGCCGGCCCGATCCCTTCTTCCCCTGGGACCCGCCGAAAACGATGAGCCAGGCTTTCACCAATGCCCCTGGCTGGAAGGACTACCACTCCTATTCGCTGGGTCATCTCAGCGAACTGTCGCTGCGCACCGGCGAAACCGTGACCTGCTGGTTCCGGCCCCAGGGCCGCGGCCGCTACTACCTCGACCCCGAGGCTTTCCCCGACGAGGTCAGCACGGTCTTCCGCGATTACTGGACCGAGGGGCCGGTGCGCCAGAATTCGCTGGCCTGGACCGACACCGTGCCCGCCGCTTTCGGCAACGGCCGGTTCCTCTACCAGCCCGATCTGCGCTCGGTGGCTTTCCTGCACGAGAACCCGCTGGTCGAGGGGGTAAAGGTGACGGCCGACGGCGATAAGCCGACCCTGACAGCCGTTGCCACCGGGCAGAAGGCCACGGTGGTGGTCGAAGTCAATTCGCCCTGGGTGGTCTGCGGCCTGCAGAATAACCTGACCGACTGGAAGGACGACACCGAGGGAGCGGTGGCGAGCGGCTGGTTCTGGCGGATCGCCGACAAAGACGAAAACCGGATTTACGTCTCCACCGACCGCGGCCGCACCTGGAAGCTGGCCTGGGAGAACGCTCACCAGGGCGCGGTTCCCTTCCGCGTGGACTTGACCAGGTTTGTCCGGGGCTGCTACTCCTACCGGGTGAAGTTCGAATGGACCGACCGGGCCGGCAGCGGCCGGGTGGGATTGCAGGGGCTGGCGCTGGAAACCTGGGTCGAACTGTCGCCGATGGCCCTGCCGCGACTCGAGCCGGGGAGGAACAAGTTCGTCTTGTCCACCGGCAACCAGCGCGCCGCGATCAACGAATGTTACTGGCGGGCAGGGGAGAGTCTGCCCGGCCAGCGGGAAGATTATGTCGCCATGCAGACCGGCGAACCGCGGATTTACCAGGAAGCCGATTCGCTGCCTGGAGTGATCGAGTTTTCGCCGGGCGCCGAGGGAGTGATCGACGAGGTGCGGCTGGCGCTGCTGGCCCTGCCCGCCCCGGGCAAACAGATCGGGGACATCCGGCTGGCGCTCTCGCTCTCCGAGAACAGCGGCCAGAGCTGGCAGAAGCTGGAAACCTTCACGCCGAACTCCGAGCAGGAAGTCGGCGGCTGCTGGTTCAACCACGTTATCCGCGGACGCAGCCTTTCCGGCAAGACCGCCCGTTTCAGGCTCGAGCTGGAAGGCTGCGGCCTGCGCGCGGCGATCGCCAACCGCCTGGAGCGGGTCAGCCTGAGTTCTCCAACCACGCTCAAAATCACCCACACCTATCGCGATGCCGGCGGCAGCCGCCAGAACGTGAGCTGGAGCTTCCCGCCCGGGGCCCAGAACACGGCCTACGAAGTAGTTGTGCCGGGAAACAAGATCTACAACGAGTCGATCATCTTCGCCGGCGCCTCGCCGGAATGACCCGACAGGGAGGGGGCTGGTATGCTGAAGCAAGAGGAAAAGAGCCTGTCGGCCGGAGCCGGCGGACATCTGGCTGCATTTCTGCTGATTTTTGCCCTTCCGACGGCCCTGGCGGCAGCGCCGGAGGTCGACTGGCGGGTGATTCCGAAGTCCAACGCGCTCGAAGACGACAACGTCACTCCCGGCTCGATCGCCCTGAACAAAGCTCTGATTGATGCCGCCGAATACGTGCTGCGCTGGCAGCTTCCCCGGGACGGGGAGGCCTGGCGGCAGAGGCGCGGCGAAATTCGCCAGGAATTCCTCGCCGCCCTGGGTCTCCGCCGGCTCC
>JAZDIG010000431.1:0-6627 GCA_043805105.1 Candidatus Glassiibacteriota bacterium
GAAACTGATCCTGGGCCTGGAGTCCCCGGAGCGCGGCAGTATCAGCGTGCTGGGCGGCCGGCCCGGCCAGGCGCGCCGCCGGATCGGCTACCTGCCGCAGAACCCCCATTTCGACCGCAGCTTCCCGCTGACCGTGCGCGAAATGGTACTGATGGGCCGGCTCGCCGAGGGATTCGTCCCATCTTTTTACAGCACGATGGACCGGGAAGCGGCCGAGGCGGCGATGGCCGAGGTGGGCCTGGGGGACAAGAAAAGCGCGCCCTTCGCCAGCCTGTCCGGCGGACAGCGGCAGAAGGCCCTGATTGCGCGCATGCTGGTCACCGAGCCGGAGATGCTGCTGTTGGACGAACCCACCTCGTTTCTGGACCTCACCGCCGAAAAAGAACTCTACCGCCTCCTGCATCAGCTCAACGAGCGCCTGACCATAGTGATGGTTTCCCACGATCTGCTGATCGTGTCGAAGTTCGTGGACAAGGTGATCTGTGTCAAGGGCACGGTGGACGTGCACCGGACCGAGGAAGTGGACGAGGAGCTGGTGGGGGAAATCTACGGCGGCGAGGTGCGAATCGTGCGCCACACCGAGGACGAACACTGAGAGAGGGTGCGATGTTCGAGTTTTTCTCCGATATCGGCAAGTACGCTTTCCTGCAGAACGGACTGGCCGCCGGGCTGTTGGCCGGAGTGGCTTGTGGAGTGGTGGGCAGTTACGTGGTCACTCGCCGGCTCACTTACCTGGCCGGCGGGATCGCCCACTGCGTGCTGGGCGGGATCGGGGCGGCGGCCTGGCTGCGCAAGGTGCACGGCCTGGTCTGGCTCGATCCCCTCTACGGCGCCCTGGCCGCGGCCCTGGCCGCGGCGGTGGCGATCGGCTGGGTGTCGCTGCGCGCCTCCGAACGGGAGGACACTGCGATCAGCACCCTCTGGGCGGTGGGCATGGCCGTGGGCGTGCTGTTTATCTCACGGACGCCGGGCTACAACGAGGACCTGATGAGCTACCTGTTCGGCAACATCCTGCTGGTCTCACGGGCCGACCTGTGGCTGTTGGCCGGCCTGGATGCGGTGGTGGTGATTGTCGCGGTGGCCTACCACAACCGGTTCACGGCGGTGTGTTTCGACGAGGAGTTCGCCAGGCTGAGAGGTCTGCGGGTGGAGTATTACTACCTGCTGTTGCTCTGCCTGGTGGCGCTGACCGTGGTGCTGTTGATTTCGGTGGTGGGGATCGTGCTGGTGATCGCGCTGTTGGCGATCCCGGCGGCGATTGCCGGGCGGTTCACCCGCAGCCTGGTGCAGATGATGGTGGCGGGGGGGCTGATCAGCATGGGACTAACTACCGGCGGTCTGGTGGCCAGCTACAGCCCGGGTCTGCCCGCAGGAGCCATGACTATCGTGATCGCGGGCGTGGCGTACCTGGCAGTCAATCTTTCCGTCGGGCGCAGAGCCGGTGGCTGACCGAATGTCCGGCCTACATCCCTCCGGCCAGCCTCCTGCTCTTCTCGATCCACAGCGCCCAGAGGATGAACAGCCAGGAGGCGATCCCGGCCCAGGCCACTATTTGCGCGCTGGGCGGCGGCGTTCCCTGATAGGATAAAACCTGCAGTACCACCAGCACGATTATCAGGCTCCAGAAAGAAACCTTGCCGGACGTTCCCCTGGCCCGGGTGACGTTCGTATAAATCCAGATCCCCAGCCCGAATAGACTCAGCTCGACCACCGCCGTAGCCGCGGCCGAATTCCAGAGACCGAGCCCATAGGTGAGGCCGCCGGGCACCAGCGGCATGTCCGGACCGTGGGAAATGAAGTCCAGCAGCCAGTGACTCGCCACCAGCACAAATACCAGCATCGCGCCCCGGCCGTAGCGGGCGCGGTAGAAATAGACCAGGCCGAAAAGCACTGCCCAGACCAGGGTGGTCGCCAATGAGTGCGAAATGGGGTAGTCGTAGAAATCGAGCGGAGTGACAGCCGTGTTGCCGGGATCGATACGGAAGTGCTCCACGCCCAGGAGCACCAGGACCGGCCAGAGAATGTCCAAAAACACTGCGGCCACCAATAGCGCGGGCAGCGAAGTCCGGGGAGCGGCGCGCTTGGCTGCCAGCGCCACCGCGAAATGTCCGGTGAACACGGAATCTCCTGGTTCAGGTTACGGCAATTTAACCCAGAACGGAGGCTCCGGCAACCTCTTCCAGGCAGTTCCCGCCCCGGAGGTCGCGGATCAGGCTGAGGGCATCGTCCACGCTGAACCGGCCGTCCCGGTTGTAATCGGTGAGCGGCGAGCCGGGGAAGGAGTGAGCGAGGATCAGAAGCGAAATCACGTCGATCACGTCCAGCCGGCCGTCGCCGCTGTAATCGCAGGACAAGCCCTCCGGCCCGATCAATTGCACCTGCCACTGGTAGTCGGCTACCGCGCTGCCATCCGCGGCGGTGACTGCGAGCGAGACGAGGTGGCTGCCCAGTTGGAGGCTATCGCCATAAAGGGTGAAGCTGCTTCCCGAGGGGCCGGTGGCAGGCGAGCCGTCCAGGCTCCAGGTGAGGATATTGCCCGGGGCTTCGAGCGCCGGGTCCGCGGCCGAAAATTCAACCCTCTCTCCCGGCGAAAGCTCGACCGGGACGTTCAGCGCCGGCTTCACCGGTTCGGCGTAGCTTATCCGGTAGACCGCGCCCGCGTAATCATCGGATACCAGGAAACTGCCGTCCGGCATCTCTTCCAGGTCCACCGGCCGGCCCCAGACCCTTCCGTCCGAGCCCAGCCAGCCCTCCGCGAAAACCTTGTAATCGGCGGCCTTGTTATCTTTCAGGGTCACCAGCGTTATCCGGTAGCCGATCGGCACGCTGCGGTTCCAGGAGCCGTGTTCGGCAATGAAGATCTGATTGCGGTATTTTTCCGGGAACATCCTGCCGGTGTAGAAACGCAGGCCGAGTGCGGCCACGTGCGGTCCCAGCGGCATGGCCGCCAGGGTGAATTCGCTCACCAGCCGTTTGGCGCCGAACTCCGGGTCCTTGACCCCATCCGCGTGCCAGTAAGGGTAACCGAAATGCTGGCCCGGGGCGGTGACGTGGTTCAGCTCGTCCGGCGGCAGGTTTTCGCCCAGGTTGTCGCGGCCGTTGTCGGTGAACCAGAGCTGCCCGGTGTGCGGGTCCCAGTCGAAGCCCACCGTGTTGCGGATCCCCCGGGCCACGGTCTCGAAACCCGTGCCGTCGGAGTTGATCCGGTGCAGAGCGGCGTAGGGCAGGTCCGGCTCGCAGTTGTTGCAGGGAGCGCCCACCGGCACGTAGAGCTTGCCGTCCGGGCCGAAACGGATGAATTTCCAGCCGTGGTGCTGGTCGGAGGGTAGCTTGTCAAACACCACCACAGGCTGGGGCGGACTTGCCAGATGCGATTCGATATTGTCGTAGCGCAGGATCCGGTTGACCTCGGCCACGTAGAGGGATCCCCCTCGGAAAGCGACGCCGTTGGGCATGTAGAGCCCGCTGGCGATAGTGTATTTCCGGTCGGCCCGGAAGTCGCCGTTAGTGTCCACCACGGCGTAGACCGGCCCATTCTGCTCCATCGTGCTCACGAACAGGGTGCCGTTGGGGGTTAGCTCCAGGGAGCGAGCATTGGGCAGGCCCTCAGCGTAAATCTCTATCTTGAATCCCGGCGGCAGCTTGATTTTTTCCAGCGGGAGGGTGGCGGAGAAGGCTGACTGGCTCAGAAGCGCCAGAAACAGGATAGCCAGGCGTGAAGCTGACAGCATGGTTGCCTCTTTCCTTCCTGGATGAGATTGACAATAATAATCAATAATGACCCGTAAACATAGCGATTTCGGCCAGGACGGTCAAGTGTCGGCTGGATTGCAAAAGAATTGACACTTTTCTGACAACAAGTAGATTAAATGAGATAGTACGGAACGAGTTAAGGGCTATAGGAAATTTTAGGATGCCTAAAAATATTAAAATGTTTCGAGTCTTTGTCGCATCTCCCAATGATGTAGTACAAGAAAGGGAAGCTTTAGAAGAAGTCATTAGAGAATTAAATTGTGGAGTTTGCGAAAGAGATAGTATAAAGCTCGAATTAATAAAATGGGAGACGCATTGTTATCCTGATTTTGGTGAAGATGCGCAAGATGTAATTAACAAGCAAATTGTTGATTACGATTTTTTTATTGGCATATTGTGGACAAAAATAGGCACTCCGACAAAAAGATCTGAATCTGGGACCATAGAAGAATTTACGAAAGCTTATGAGAGATATAAATGCCACCGCAATGTTGTAATTCTCTTCTATTTTAAGGAGTCAGAAATAAATCCATTTGCAATTGACTTAGAGCAATTTAAAAAAGTTGTAGATTTTAAGAATAATTTGAAAGAATTGGGCTGCTTGTACTTCCCTTTCAATGATTTAAATAAATTTTCATCCTTAGTTAGGATACATCTAACAATGCATTTGAAAGATTTGATAAATAAAAGAACACGATTGGAAAGTGTAGAAAATTCTTCTGAAACTACATTTTCTCGTGAGCGGAAAATTATAATATTTTCTGACAGTTCAACTGAAGTAGAGAACGATAAGCTACTTGAGATATTTGAGGAAAACATTTTTACATATTCAGGCATTCTAACTGACGTTGGTCGCATGACTATTGAATTAGGAATTTTAATCGAAAAAATAAATAATCGTACAAGAAGAATTAAAGGTAGTGAAGTTGAAGATTATTCTATTATAATAAAAAATTTCGATGAGCTCGCCGAAGGTTTGGATAAATATGCTCAAGGGCTCAATAATATACTTCAAGATTATGAATTATCATTTAACGCCACTATCGATGCAATATCAAGATTAATAAAGGAATTTCCAAATGCCGATAAAGATTTACAACAAGAGATCAGGACAAAAATAAGTGGATTGGAAAAATCATTGTTGATATATGAAATTGCAAAAAATGGTAATGAAGAGTTTTTAGGATTACTTAAGAACTCAAATTATGTAACACCTAAAGCTAATAAAGTGAGAAGAGAGGCTGCTAAATCAGTTGAGAAATTTCAAACCGAAACTTTCTCAAACTATAAAATATTTTCAGAAATTGTAAAAACATTTAAAGCAATTGACGGTATCTTATATTAAATAGTAGATATCGAAATAATTCTAGGCGCCCCCGGTGCGGCGCAGCCGCACAATCACCCACCAGGAACGGAAACACCAACTTGCTTCATTCTCCCGCAAATGACAGGTAACCAGGTATTTGATCCGGAGGGAGAGGAGTCACCATGAAAAGCGTATCCAGAAGGAGATTCATTAAACAAGTGGGAGCCTCAGGTATGGCGGTTTCGCTGGTTTCGTGCGGGAAGTCTGGTAACGATAATCGAAGATCTGAGCCACTCGCCGGTAAGCCCGTACCGCTGAGGGCCCAATGGACTTTCCGTCTTGACCCCGAGGACCAGGGAGCCTCGCTGGGCTGGCACTCCCCGGAAAGTTTGGCAGAAGGCTGGGAAAAGGTCACTGTGCCTCACACCTGGCAGATCGCTGATGATTCCGCGGAGTACATGGGAGTGGCCTGGTACAGGGGCGTCTTCGAGGCGCCGACGGCCTGGAATGACCTCGTGGTTCGCCTCGAATTCGAAGCGGTCTACCACAGTGCAATGGCCTGGCTGAACGGGATTCCGGTGGGCGAGCACCTGCGCAAGGGTTACACCGCCTTTACCCTGGACGTTACCTCGGCTCTGCGGCCGGGACAGGAAAATCTGCTCGCGGTGAGAGTGGATAATTCGTTCGACCGGAAGATGCTGCCGCGCGGCAGTTCGTACGACTGGACCCCGGATGGCGGAATCATCCGGCCGGTCAACCTGATTGTCACCCCCCGGACTTTCATCGAAAGAATCGACGTGGATGCCCTTCCCGATTTAGAGTCTGCTAAAGCCAAGTTGGAGCTTTGCTTCGTCCTGCAGAATAAAGATAAACGCGCGGCCAGCCTGGAGATCGGCTACCGGGTCGAGGAGGAGGATACGGGCAAAACCGTGCTGCGCCGGGAAAAGGCGGCTACCGCGAGCCTGGAGGCCGGCCAGGCCGGGGAAATCCGGCTGCCGGCGGACAGCTTCGCTAATCCCCGGCTCTGGCATTTCGATCATCCCAATCTTTACCGCCTCGTGGGCCAAATCTCCTGCAATGGCGAGCCGCTCCACCGCCTGAAAGTTATTTTCGGCGTGCGCAGCTTCGAGGTGAAGGACAGAGGATTCTACCTCAACGGCGAGCGCGTCCGGCTGATGGGGGTAGAGCGCATGGGCGGCAGCGATCCAGTCTGGGGCATGGCTGAACCCGCCGGCCTGATCCAGCGCGACCACGACCTGCTGAAAGAGCTGAATTGCGTCTTCACGCGCGTCCACTGGCAGCAGGACCGCCGCGTGCTGGACTACTGCGACCGTCACGGCATTCTGATCCAGGTGGAAGTCCCCACTTGGGGTCCCGACACCTTCGAGGGGATGCAGGATGAACCGGACCCGGAAATCATGCAGAATGCCCTGGAACAGTTGCGGGAGCTGATCGGCCGCGACCGCAACCACCCCTCGGTATTCGCCTGGGGCCTCTGCAACGAGATCGGCGGCCAGAACCCGCCCGCCTACCGCTTCGCCGAACGCCTCTACCAGGAAGCCTCCCGG
>JAZDIG010000432.1:0-9723 GCA_043805105.1 Candidatus Glassiibacteriota bacterium
TACCAGAGGAAACTTGACCTTGAGCATTTAAGAAAGCTTTTTGAAAGATATCTAGAAGTAGATGAGGCTATTGTTGGTGGAGTGCTATATAGAGCCAGGGTACAAAAAGACAATACAGCAATACCCATAGATAAAATGGGAAAACCACCACCGGAAGGTGTGAAAAATGGCCGTGCCAATCCCGCAGGTATTCCCTATTTATACACCGCTTCGACTCCTGAAACTGCCATAGCCGAAATTCGCCCGCACCCAAGCGAGCTCATTTCTGTCGTAAAGTACGAAGTAACAAATTCACTGCGGTTAATAGATCTTACCAATCCTCATGAAACAATTTCTATGTCTCCAATAGGAGAGGAGGAGGATGATTTACTAGCAATGAGACATAGTCTTGATCTACTCTCTTATCTCGGAAATGAATTATCGAAGCCAATCCTTCCTCGCGCCGCAGAATTAGAATATCTTCCAACTCAATATTTTTGTGAGTACATTAAAAACTGCGAAAAAGATGGTGTAGTTTACAGGAGTTCTATTGGCTCGGGTATTAACGTTGCTCTGTTTGCTGATAATAAAGTTAGAGCAGTTGATTTAACCCTGTACGAAGTTACGGCAGTTTCTTATAGTCAAAGAAGGATTTAATCTTAGCAATATAATTATATCGTATCAGATTTTCATACCTGCACTTGTGGTTCTTCCAGAATCTCCTCTACGCAGGCGTGCAAAAGCGGTATCAATAGTTCGTGATAGCCCACGAAACTGAACCCCCGACCGCCGCCGGTGAGAGTCGGCCGGCCCACCACGTTCACCGCCGGCCGGTACTGCGGGATCATGCTGAAATCGGCGGCGACCAGGCCATCGGCCGGGTGGCCGAGGTTACGGGCCAGGGTGAGCGCCTTGAGGAACACCTCGGGCAGCACCACCGCGCTGCCGAAATTGACCACCACCGATCCCATTTCCAATTTCGCCACCGCCGCGGCCAGCACCTCGAAGTCGGCCAGGGAGGCCGCTCCCAGGGCCGCGCCATCGATCACCGGGTGCTGATGAATAGTATCGGTACCCAGGGCGACGTGCACGGTGAGAGGAACTTCTTTTCGGTGGCAGGCGCAGACCAGGCTGATACCGGCGTGCGGGACATCCCGTTCGGCGAGGGCGAGGCCGAGCGCCTGGCCCAGGCCCAGGTCCCGTTCCCCGGCAATCGCCAGCGCCCGGGCAAAAAGCGCCGGGGTTTCCTCCACCATCCCGAAACTGCCGTCCGCCAGTCCCTGGGCCACGTCCTCGCTGGTCTGGCCCCAGACCGCAATTTCGACATCGTGGATCGCGGTGGCGCCGTTGAAGGCCACGGCGCTTACCCGGCCTTTCTCGATCCAGTCGATCAGAAAGGGCGAACAGCCCACCTTGACCACGTGGCCGCCCAGCATCAGGATCACCGACTTTTTCTCCCGGAAGGCTCCGGCCAGAAGCCCGCAGAACTCTTTCCATTCCGAGCCTTTGAGCTGGTCGGGGAGCCGGTCCAGAAAGCCCGTGGCAGTCGGGTCGGGAAAATCCGCAGCTCGGACCTTGTGCAGGCGGTCGCCGATAGCGATGGTGCGCACGCCCTGGCGCGGGAGTCTGGGGTATTTCGCAGTCACCGGGGTACTCGCTTTCTATCTGACATTCTTCAAAAAAAATTTTCTGTTCGAGTTTTTTGTAGGGGCGCACCCGCGTGTGCGCCCGATTACCATCGAAAAATTCCCGAACAACGGGCGGACACAGGGGTCCGCCCCTACAGGATTTATGATAATTTGTGAATAATCCGGGTTATGAGGTTGGGAGGGAGCGGGCCGGATCTCCCTGAACGCCTCAGCTCGTGCCCAGCCGGTAGTCCTCCAGCAGCACGTAGATCCGGCCGAAGTCCAGGTCGCTGGTCACCTTGACCGGAATCCGGTGCTCGTCGCTGGTGATCCAGATCAGCAGGTTGCCCTTGTGCTGGAACAGCCCGCCGCTTTCGATGTAAGGCTCCACCACGTAGCAGTGGAACCGGCCGGCCGGCACCTCCACCCATTCGGTCCGGAGGACCATCACTTTGAGCGGATTGCCATGGCGGTCCTCGAAGTTCTCCAGCAGCTGGCCCTGTCCCTCTACCAGGTTCAGGGTACGGAAGTAGTAGAATATCGACAGTTCGTCCTGCGCCTCAGACACGACATCGACGGTGTCGCCGGCGACCAGGTCCAAGCGCCGGTGCCGCTCCTGGTCGAAGATCAGCTCCCGGTTGCGCTGGGTATTGCCCTCTTTCTGGCGCTTGACGAACTTACGGCTGAAAAGCCGCTTCATGTCGATCAGCGAGAGGAAAATGTCCCGCACCGGGTAGAACAGGTCGATCGTCTTGTTCGACTGGGCTCCCGCCTCGATCCGGTAGCAGGGCTCGCCGCAGAAGCTATCGATTGCGGCCACGTGCATGTAGGCGGTGCCGATATTGCCGACCGTCCAGTTGACCGAAAAGTTGAGCTGTTCGCCCACCCGGTAGGGCACTTTCAGGGCCGCTTCCTGGGCCGCCGACGGACCGACCAGACCGGCCGTTAGGAGGAGAGCCACAGCGTATTTCGAGCTACGGAGATTCATCTTTGGTTGCCCATCCCGACCGGAGGAGTTTCAGCTTCCGGTCTTGCCCGATTCCTTCCCCGTCTCTGCTGTTTTCCTCTGATTGGACGATCTGCGGCGGTATTTATTCGACGGGCGCCTGCGCGAATACGGTCTGTGCCGGGTCGTTTCCTCTCGTTTTTCCGTGGCGGTCCGCCAGGTGTTGCTGAAAAGAGCTAAACGCAGGTTCCGCCAGAGCGAAAAGCGGCTCTTGCGCCGGCGGTTTTTCTTCTCCGTCACCTCGAGGGTCGATTCGACGCGGTTGCGGTCCGCCAGGGCCAGGAGGAGAAAGGCCGAGCAGGCGGAGGCGGGGAAACCGGGGCCGAGGTTTTCGAGCTCCTGGAGCCGTTGCAGATGATGCCGCAGGCTGCCTACCCGGCAGGCGCGCAGCGTCATGAACAGGTCCAGCTCCGCCGCACGGCTGTATCCCCTCAGCTTGAGAAACTTCCCGGCAACCAGCTGCGCCAGCCGCTTGCCGAATCCCGCACCGCGCCGGCCTCCGCTGAAGCGGTGCGGGAGGTAAAGGTCCACGTTACGCTCTATCCCGGCGGCCATGGCGGTGATCAGGCCCGGGTCGATCGAGAAGTCGGCATCCAGGACGATAAAATAATCCCGCCGTGGATTGGTGCTCGCCTCCAGCACGCGCCTCACCGCCCCCAGCAGGCATCTCCCGTAGCCCTGCCGCGTCTGGTTGTGAGTCACCCGCAGCGGCATCCTTTTCAGGTACGGCTCCACAACCTCCGCGGTATCGTCCGTGCAGCCGTCGAGGGTGAGGAGGACTTCGAAGTCGAAGCGCAGGTTTCTCATTACTTCGCACAGCCTGTAAAGCAGCACTCCCACGGTCTCCTGTTCGTCGAAGACCGGAATGTAGAAGTAGATTATCGGTTTCACTTTCAGGTCACAGTCGGTTGAAATTGAAGGTTGTACAGGCGGCGGTAGAGTCCGTCGCGCTGCAGTAGTCGTTGGTGGCTGCCGGTTTGGACGATCCGGCCCTCGTTGAGCACCACGATGCGGTCGCAGTGCTGGATCGTGCTGAGCCGGTGGGCAATCACCAGACTGGTGCGGTTCTCCATCAGCCGCGTGATTGCACCCTGGACCAGGAGCTCGCTTTCGGTGTCCAGCGCCGAGGTGGCCTCGTCGAAAATCAGAATCTCGGGATTCTTGAGGATCGCCCGCGCGATAGCGATCCGCTGGCGCTGGCCGCCGGAGAGCCTCGTCCCCCGCTCGCCGATCATGGTTTCGTAGCCCTTGTTCATCTCGCTGATGAACTGGTGTGCATTGGCCGCCTCGGCTGCCTCGATCACCTTTTCCTGCGGCACCCGGGCCAGCCCGTAGGCGATGTTGTTGCGCACCGTGTCGTTGAACAGAATCGTCTCCTGGGTGACGATCCCGATCAGCGAGCGGAGGTCGGCGATCCGGTAGTCGCGCAGGTCGCGGCCATCGAGGAGGATGCGGCCGCAGGTAACGTCGTAGAAGCGCGGGATCAGGTCCACCAGGGTCGACTTGCCCGCGCCGCTCGGCCCGACTATGGCAATCCGCTCACCACGGGTGATCTCGAGGTCGACATCTGTCAGCACCGGGGTATCCGGCAGATAGCTGAAACCCACTTTCTCGTAGCGGATCGACCTCTCGAAGCCGGTTTTGAGCAGAGCCGAGGGTGAATCTTCGATTTCAGGCCGGCTGTCCAGGATACTGAAAATCCGGTCGCAGGAGGAAAGCCCCTGCTGGAGGATGTCGTTGAAATTGCTCAGCGACTTGACCGGCGACATGATCCTCATCGCCACCAGCAGGAACAGGAAGAAATCCTCGGCCGGCATCTCCGCCCCCAGCACCTGGCGTCCGCCGTAAAGCAGGAAGATACCGCCCACCACGGTCATCAGCGTTTCGGTCAGGGGCGAACTCAGGGAGGCGTACTTGTTCGTCCGCTGGAACTCCCGGTAGTAGTGTTCGGTCTCCCGGCCGAACTTCTCGCGCTCGAAGCTCTCCATACCGAACGCCTTGACCACCCGGATGCCGCTGACCGCCTCCTGGAAAATCGCGGTGATCTCGCCCATCGCATGCTGCAGCCAGCGGTTCTTGCGTCTGAGCTTTTTCGCCACCCAACCAACCATCCAGGCCATCGGCGGGATGAGGGCGAACGCCACCAGAGTCAGTTTCCAACTCAGAAAGAAGAGGAAGCCGAGGTAGACTGCAAACAGGCAGAGCGACTGCAGGATCTTGGAGAAGCTGTCGGTCAGCACCGCGCGGACGTTGTTCACGTCGTTGGACATGCAACTGATGAGCTGGCCTGTCTTGTGGCGGTGGAAAAACGAAAGAGACAGCTCGCTGAGAGTATTGAAGATGCCGTTGCGCAGGTCGCGGACCGCCAGTTGTTCGAGGGAGCGGCTGAGAAAGCGCTGGATGTAGTCGAACAGGTTCTTCAGCGCGAAAAGCAGGATGGTCAGAAGGACGATCCTGCCGAGCACAGCACGGGAATCACCGGCCAGCAGCCACTCCTGTAATTCCGCCAGCAGCCGGTTCTTTTCGAAAAAACCCTCAGCCGGCGCCAACGCTCCGGCCGCGGCCTGGCCTTTGCCGAAAAGAACTTTCAGCAGCGGCACGCTCAGCGACATACTGGCCCCGTCCAGGAGAGCGTAACCCGCCACGAAGAAGACCGCGAGCGACAGCTTGATCCAGTACGGCCTGAGGTAACCGAGCAGCCGGAAGTATTCCCGCATCTTTACTTATTCCCTGATAAAGCCGTAAGTACCATAATTGGAAAAATATACCCGCAATACCCCCTCGAAGTCAAGCCGGCCGACGGTCATTGACTTTCGCTCGCCCCGCCTGCTACCTTTGGAATCCGCGACTTACGGCTATTCCAGGACAACCCGATCGTGATGGTCATGGACCGCATTTACGCTCTTGCCCTCAGGCAGCGCTACCTTCTGCTGCTTCTGGTCTGCCTGCCGCTCTATATTGCCAACCTGGGCGGCAGCCGCCTGTTCGACGTGGACGAGCCGCGCTACGCCGAGACCGCCCGGCAGATGGTGGAAACCGGCGACTGGCTCGTGCCGCGCTTCAACGGCGACTACCGCTTCGAAAAGCCGGTCCTTACCTACTGGCTGATCGGCGGCTCGTATCTGATTTTCGGAGTGAACGAGTTCGCCGCCCGGCTGAGCTCGGCCCTGGCGGCCCTGGGCACTGTGCTGTTGACCTGCCTGCTGGCCGGCAGGATCGCCGGGACCGGGGCCGGTCTGACCGCCGGCGTGGTGCTCGCCACCTGCCTGCAGTTCGTCGCGCTCGGCCGCCTGGCCCTTACCGACATGCACCTCACCTTTTTCATCACCGCCGCCCTGGTGCTGTTCTATCTGGGCACCGAGAACAGCGAGAGGAGTAAGAGCGGAAGGTTATTTCTTGGCTCCTCGGTTGCCTGCGCCCTGGCTGTCCTCACCAAGGGCCCGGTGGGGCTGGCCCTGCCGGCGGCGGTCGCCGGGGTGTACCTTCTGGTCCGCCCGGACAGAAAAGCCTGCGTGCAGAAAATCCCCCTGGTTCGGGCCGGCCTGGTCTTTCTGGCCCTGTCCCTGCCCTGGTACGCGGCGGTTTCGGTCGTTACTGAATTCGAATTTTTCCGGGTGTTTTTCCTCCAGCACAACCTGCAGCGTTTTTTCGGCGAAGTGGCGCCGGGCGGCCAGCACGTCAAACCGATCTACTATTACCTGCCGGTCCTGCTGGCGGGGATCTACCCCTGGAGCTTCTTCGTGTTGCAGGCGCTGATGGCGCCTTTGGCCGAGTCAGTCCGCCGGCTCCGAAATAAATCCGAATTCCCCGACCGTAACCTTTTCCCCCTCTTCTGGGCGTTGGGAGTCCTGCTTTTCTTCAGCCTCTCGCGGGCCAAGCTGCCCACCTACATCACGCCGGCTTTCCCGGCCCTGGCTGTCCTGACCGGTGTCTACCTGACCGAGTTGAAAGAGAAAGCCTTCGGCCGCCCGCCCCGCAGCCTGACCGTGCCGGCGCTGGCGGGAATGATTTCGGCTGCGGCCCTGGCCGGTTTCCTGATCCTCGGCGCGCAAAAGGCGGCGGAATTCCCGCTGGGAAGTCTGCCGCTGGTCACTTCCCTGGCGCTGCTGGCCGGACCGGCGACGGCGCTCGCTCTGCTGTTGCGGAGACTGCCCGGACCGGCTTTTGCCGCCCAGGCCGCAGGACAAGCCGCTCTTACCCTGGTGCTGGCTGTCGGCGTGCTTCCGCTGGTGTCCCGCTACCGCCAGGAACCGCAGAAGAGGCTGGTGGAGACCGCCTGTGACCGGCTGGGTAACACCGGGACCCTGGCCGCTTACCGCTACCGCAAGACCGCCATTCCGTTTTATTCACACCGGGTGACTACTTACCTCGAATTCCAGGATCTGCAAAATCCATCTTCGGCCCCGGTAAAGCCGCCGGCTGCAATCATCACGCGCCTGCGCTACGCCGGGGAGCTCACAGCCGGCTTTCCACACCTGGAGCGGATCGCCACCGACCACGACCTCGTCCTCTTTTTCTACGGCGGGCAGGATTGAGCCGGTAGAAATTACCGGGCGGCCCGGCAACCGGCAGACCTCCTGATATTCCCCACCAAGTTTTTAACTTTATATATTTAAACAGCTTACGCGTGTACCCGCTTTGCCTCGGCTTTGGTACGCTAATTGCACCCGACGTAATTCGACCGTTGGACATTCCTGATATTCAACAGAGGAGGATTCCCGGATGACCCGCACTGCGACCAAAAAGGTGAAGAAGTACGACAAGCTCGACACCAAGTTCGGCGTGGTGACCGTGCTGGAGCGCAAAGACGGTAAGATCATGGTGCTGATCGACGACGACATCACCGCTACATTCAACGAAAATGAGTTTTTCGCCGACTTCGTCCTGTAACCGTGCCGGACGTATGGTAGACCTGCCCCTGAACGGCATTTTCCCGGGTACGGTCTTAATCCGCTCGGAATGAAGCCCCTCCCGTTCATTCTCCCCCGGCTCATGTCCCGCCTGCGCCTCTTTACAGTTTCAGGCGTCCGGTGCATTTTTTAATTTGACTTGCCAGTCGGCCTGCGGTATTATTTAGCGAAGCGGCGTTGAGCGCCGTGATACGGCTTTCCGCGGGACATTCGGTAATTATCTTTCAGCGTACGAGTCTCACCCAGATGGTCTATTACTATTCTATCGTGATAGTGCTGGGCTTGTGCCTTATCCTTTTTCTGGGCTTGCTTATCCAGAAAAAGAAGGAAGAAAACAGAAGACGCAAGGAGATGGAGCTGCTTTCGGCCCAGCGCAAGCTGGAAGAATCCCGCGAAAAACTCGCGAATCTACGCAAGCTTCTTTACGGAATCGAAAACCAGCTTACCACCAATAAACATTTTTACAACACCAAAAAGGAAGAACTGATCCAGCTTGCCAAGCAGGTTAACGGAGCCGAACAGGAGAAACAGGAAATCCAGCGGGCGATAGACCAGGGAGCGCCTTCCGAGAAAGAGATGAACCTGCTGAACAACCGGATGAAGATCAGCCGGGAAAAAATTTCCGAGCTGAGCGGACAGGCTCAGGAACTGCAGATTGAGGTCGACAAGATGGCCAAGGCTTCCCAGGAGAACGAAGCAGAAATCGGCAAGCTGCAGCAACAAATTGCCCAGGCGGAAAGCGAGCTGGAGTACAATCGCGAGCTGGTCAAAATAAAGGAAAGAATGATAAAAGCCTGAATCGGTCTTCTCCTTCGAACCATTCCCTACCCAACCCTCACGCTCAGTCCAGCTCTTAAGGCCATCGGATCGCGGACATTCCGAACAACAGCCCCACTATCGCAATTGCCACCACCACCGCCACGACGAATCCGACAATGTCCGTGCGGTCGGGTCTGAGCATTTCCCAACCGCTGCCGGGGAACCAGAGCCGGTTGTCGAAGCGGCGGGGATTGCGGCAGGAAAGCTCGACTTCGCGGCGGTCCGCTTCCGGGTCCGGCTGGACCGGGGTGTGAATCCGGGCGAAGAAGCGGTCGAGAGCCTGGCTGTCCACCGGCCCGCTAACCAGAGAAACCACGATCAGGATAATAAACGGCAGGACCGCATCCAGCAGGAACACGGTAGCTTCTATCGAGGAGCTTGAAAAGCGGTGGAAATCGAACCCGGCTTGCGAAACCAGCCACACCCCGACCCGGAATTTTCCAGCACCGTGCAGGGCTCCGGACGCCCCCGGAACGATCCTGTCGAAATAGATCGGCGAGGGGGGCACTTCGCTCCGCCTGGCGATCGTCTCCCCCACCGTCCTGGCCCGGCCGGCGGCTACGTCCGCTGAATCCGCCCCCACGCGGACTTCGAGGTAGGACCGGTCGGTCAGAGCCAGCAGTTCCGGCCGGCCGGCAACCGAATCTAAGCCGGGGAGCGCCACCGGCAGGACGAAGGAATAGAACAGCGAAAACACCACGGCGCACCAGGCTGCCGTCGCCGTTACCCGTCGCCAGAGGAAGCTGAGCCAGAAGCTGGCACCGAAAATCACCGGCAGGGTCCAGATGTACTTCAACAGTTCGATGACACTGTGGAATAACAGGCTCAGGAGCACCCCGCCGGTGATGATGAAGGCGGTGGTCAGCCGGCCCACCCGGACCAGGTGGCTGTCCGAGCTGAGCGGACGGAACGGCCGGTAGAGATTCATGGTGAACAGAGCCGAACCGGCCACCATGAACGCATCCGCGCTCGACATGATCGCCGCCAGCATCGCCGCGATCATCAGCCCCACCAGCCCCACCGGCAGCAGCCGCAGGGTGGCGTAGCCCCAGATCATGTCCGGGTCGCTCACCTCCCGGGCAAACAGGGCGAACCCCAGCACGCCCACCATGGCCCAGCCCACGGTGCAGAACCGCTTGAGATAGTTGCCGTAGCAGTAGCCCACTCGGGCGGTCATTTCGCTGTCGGCGGCCCCACCGCCGGTCTGCATCGAATGAGGCTGGACCACGATCCCCACCAAGTTGATCAGCACGATGGCCAGGACGTAGAGCGGGGTATAATCGCTGGTCAGGGGACTGCCCAGCAGGTTGAACATGGACT
This sequence comes from Candidatus Glassiibacteriota bacterium, assembly GCA_043805105.1. Lineage (GTDB taxonomy): Bacteria > Gemmatimonadota > Glassbacteria > GWA2-58-10 > GWA2-58-10 > JAZDIG01. The sequence goes on from JAZDIG010000432.1 coordinate 9,663, forward strand.
CCGGCACCCGTTCGTGCAGTCCGCTGAACCAGCCAGCCCGCGCCAGGCCGAACGGTATGAT
>JAZDIG010000433.1:0-11351 GCA_043805105.1 Candidatus Glassiibacteriota bacterium
GGGACAGCCGGGGCAAGCTCGAAATGGCTCAGAAGTCGAGCTGGATACTGAGCTTCATGTTGATAGTGATACGAGTGGTGCCGCTCTTGCGGTCCTTGTGGGAGTTGTAGCCGGCCGACAGGTTGCCGATTACCTGGGCGAAATCGTAGCCCAGGGTGGGGGTGATCGTGATGTCCTCGGTGTCGCGGTTCAGCAGCACTTCGTGCACGTTGCCCCTTTCGCCCAGCACTTCGGTGTAATTGCGCGAGATCCGGCGGCGCAGGTCGAGAGAAGTTCGGACGTTGCTCTTGAACTTGATCTTGATGAAAGGCAGGCCCTGGGGGGCGCTGAAGCTGTAGGTGAGGTTGATGTTGTCGTCATCGTCGACCGTCACCTGCCGCTTGTTCTGGTCGGTCAGCTCGTCCGTCTTGATCGTGCTGGTCTTCTGGTAGCGGGTTCTCACGTTGCCGGATTTGCCCCAGTTGGCGGCCACGCGGTATTTAGGGTTCCACTGCTCCTCGCGCGTGATCGATTCAATTCCGAGAAGGTTATTTTCGGCGATCTTGACACTGTTGCCGCGGAAGCCCTTGTGCAGTTGGTAGCTGCTGGCCAGGTCCAGCCGGTTGAGCGTACTGCGCATGAAAACCGGCAGCCAGATGTTGGAGTAGTCGAAAGTCAATTCCGGTCCGTTGGTCCGGGTGTACTGGTAGCCGTTGAGGGTGTGGTTGTTATTGCCCTGATCCACCAGGTTGAAGGTGAGCCTGGTATCCAGAATCTTGATGGCGCTCTGGTAGGAGTGGTTGAAATTCCAGAGCATCGAGCTGAAGAGGACGGTATCGATATCTGAGGGATTATCCAGGTTCTGGCGCAGCCGTTCGGCGATGGACAGGTTCCTGAGGGCGAACTGGTAGCCGAGGCCCGGGTTGCGCGGCATCCGCTCCCAGCGGTCCTGGTACGAATAATTGGATTGGTAGGTGAACGGGTCGAACGCCTCGAAGAAATAATTGATCGGTCCGGTGATGAACGTGCCGATAAATCCCTGTTTCTCTACCTGCCGGCCTTCGCCCCGACCGCGGCCCTGGCGACGGTAGGCGGCCGAAGCGCTTTGGTCAGTTTGCTGTCCCCCCTCTTTTTTGCGGTTCGGGTCGCGGAACTGGATTCCCAGGAGACTCTGCCGGAACTGAGGGATAGAGAAACGCACACTAAGCGATTTCTGCTGGCGGATGTCGAACTTGCGGTAATCCGTGCCAGCCGCGAAGCTGTTTACGTACTGCGGGCTGTGGTCGTTGTTGTAATCTGAATCGTAGCGGAACTGCGGCTGCAGCCAGGGGATCGACTTGGGAGTGAGCTGGAGATTGAAACCCTGCCTGCGCTGGGTTTCATTGCCGATATTGATCCCGAGGGCTTTACTGCCGAGGCCGGTTTCGAGCAGGTTGCGGGTGACGTTCAGATCGTATGACGTCTGACTCATCAGAAAAGGCCTGTAGTTGACCCGCAGCCCGTTCTGGGCGGTGTACAGCGAGTCGAGACGGAAGTTGCGTGAAACCTGGTCGAACCGCTGGTTGCTTTGGTAGTTGAGATTGGTGGAAAGCTCGAAGTCATTAGGGATATAGCGGAACTGGGCCCCCGCCAAATCTTTGGTAATGGTGTTGTGCTTGATGAAATAGGGCAGGGGCACATTGACGAGAGGGCCGAAAACTTTTTGCGGAAACACAGGCACGTTGGCGTCGCGCGGAAGGTTGGCCCGGTAACGCACCATGCCGCTGGCCATCACGCTGGAGTTCAGCAGCTTGGGCGCAATCGTGCGTGTGGTGGTATAACTCATGTTGGCGGTGAGGCTGTTCAACAGCATCCTGCTCAGCATGGATTGACCGCGGGATTTGCTGTAGCTGAAGGTAAAATTCTCCGAGGAATTTTCGGTCTTGTTCGCTTCCTTGTTTTCCGGAAGCTGGATCGTCACGTCCTCGCTCCCCGGGTGGAAGCGCGGCAAGGTGACGCGGAACTGCTTGCGTACGCTCAACGGCAGGCGGAATCCCCAGTCTTCCGGCAGGAGCCGGTCCAGATTGAGCGTGCCGCCCACGGTGTAGTCGAACTGGCTGTCGCGCGGGATACTTTCGTTGAGGTTGCGGAACTTGTTGTCGCGCGCGCCCATTGAAAAGCTCAGGCGGCCGAGGTCGGAGAGCATGGCTTCCACCTGCAGCTTGGAGTTGAGCCCGAACTCGCGGATCACGTTGGTAAGCAGCACGTCGTCCACCCAGACCGAGCCGGAGACCGGCACGTCGCTCGATTCGTTGGCCACGCCCAGGGTCATGATCGAAATTTTGGTCAGCGAGGGATTGCCCTTGATGCGGTAGGGTCCGCGCTTGACGTCCTCCTTGAAACTCTGGATCTCCTGCAGAGACAGCGCTCCCTGCAGGCTGTCCTTGAGCGACAGGAAGCCCTCGAAAGGTATCGTGACCGCGGTCCAGCCCGTATCCACCGGTATCGAGTACTCGTAGAAGTTGTCCCGGTCTGTGCCGATCCGGAGGAAGAAAGTGGGCCGCGGATCGTTCACGTGCTGCCGCCCGTTGACGAAGAAGCTCATCGAGGCGTAATCGAGGTAGCTTTGCTGGTTATTTTCCGCCTTGAGCGCCGAGCCTTCGTAGCCGCGCTGGAGGTCGCGGTAGTTGAGGGAGATGGCCGCTTCCTGGGCGGTAAAATCCTCCACCCGGCCGCTGCGGTTGAATTTGTTCAGGGTGGCGCTTACGCTGGGCGGCGGGTAATACTCGTTGTTGAGGATGGTGTTGACGCTGACCAGTTCCACGTCGCCGTGGTAGCCGGCCGAGGCGAGCCGGGTGCTGTCCGTGGCTCGCGGGCCGCCCTCGTAGCTCTTCCAGAGGGTGTCGGCGAGAGAGGTGTCCACGAAAGTTTCCTCCAGCCGGGGCTGTACATCCTGGACTTTTTTGAAGCGATTGCCGACAAAGTTGATGGCCGCGAAGTTCACGGTATCCGGTTTGGCGAAGTCATAGAAGGTCAGCCTCACCTGCAGGACCTTGGAGAGCGATGGACCGTTGATCTGCTCGTAAAAGTCCTCGAAGCGGGTTCCGGGTTTGGGCAGCGGGATCTCGAGCAGGTACCAGTCATCAGCGCCCAGCTCGTCCACATAAGAGTCGCGTTCCCGGCCCCTGCCCGGCACATAGGGGACGTGATCCTTGACCACGTAACGCTCTGACGCCGGAATGAACACCCCCGGCGGCGGGATGATTTCGAGCTTTTCCAGATCGATAGTGATACGGAAGACCCGCTCCTGTTCGTCCAGGGCGCCGTTGTTGTTCAGGTCCTCGGTGTCGAAGGTGGAGCCGATCTGTCCCTGGTTGTTGCCCTCGGTGAGATTGAGCCGGCGGCCGTCCGGCACGTAGCCATCGGGCGTGCGGTAGAAGTCGTCGTTCCCGTCGTCGCCTTCCACGTTATCCGAATCGCGGCCCGGCACTTCATCAAGGCCGGTGTCCTCGCCGATATCCAGGCGGCCGTCGAAGTTCCGGTCCTCGGTGTCAAGCCGGTGCACGCCCACCGGGTTTCCGCTCTTATCGAAACGCACCTGGTCCTCGTTCACCTGGCCGAAATCGATGATCAGCTTGCCCTGGTCGCGGCCGGTGGAGACGTAAAGCTGCATGACTTCCCTTTCGTCCATGCCCAGCACGCCGGTCTCGCTCACCACCTGGACGATGCTTCCCCAGTAATCACGGTTATCCTGCGGATTCTGGCCCAGCGGCCTGAACACGGAGCTGATCACCGACACCGGCAGCTTGCGGTTCTGCTCGAAGCGGCCCTCGATAGTGCCGTAGACGTCCTCTTCGTAAAAGCCATATAGGGAGTAGCTGATGAAATAAGGATCGTACCAGAAGAGCTCGCCCGCCTTATCCGGATCGAACAGATCGGAGCTGCCGCTGGCAGGCTTGGGTACGCTGGAGAGCTTGAAAGCCTGGTAATTCATCAACAGGCGCGGGTTTTCGATCTTGGCCGTCTCGAAGTCCTCGATCAGCACTCCGCCGCGGGTGTTGGGGTTGGGGCTGGAGAAGGCGAGGCCGCCCACGATGTTGAAGCGGCTGGCGGTGCGGCTTTCGAGGTTCGGCAGGTAATTGAGCCAGTCGGTAAGACGGTCGCTGTCGAACTCGAACTTGCCGCCGAACTCGCCCAAAAGGCTCGTCTTCGGCTCGTCTCCCAGCCGGACGAATGTCCGGTCCACGCTCTCGATGCTCTGGTAGAACAGGGTGCTGGTAAGGTAATTCTTGCGCAGCGGGTCGAATTCATACTCGTTGTGGAAGCCGAACAGGCTGGTGTTGCCAGTGGAGAACAGTGGCACTTCCTCGAAATCGACCTTCACTTCGCTGTTGGGCGGGATTTCGACGCCGGGATTCAGAGTGAGCCGGCCGAACTGATAGTCGACCGTGTAATCGGTACCGCGGGTCAACATCCGGTCGTTGATCGAGATACGCTCGGAGTTTTCGATTATCTGCCTGGCGCCCAGGTCGAAAGTGCGGGCCTCGGCTCCCTCGGCCCGGCTGTAGCGCAGGATCATCTGGTATTTCTGGTGTTCCAGGGTGTTCAGCCGGCTCGGGTCATCCTCGGTGTACATCGGGCTGTTGCGGGTCAGCAGGCCGAACGGCTGTCCTTCCTCGTTGTACGGCCGGTTGAACGGCTCCAGCGAGGGGAAGAAGACCAGTCCCCGGGTGAAATCGATGTAAACGCGGTCGAGCTTGGTGTCGGCGTCGTTGTCCAGCCCGAAAATTTCCATGAAGGTCTGTCCGCCCTCGTCGTAACGCGGCGGGTTCTCATTGGTGAAGATGTCGATGTCGAAAGTGTTGACGTTGATCGCGGTGCCGCCGCCGAAACTGTAGACGTTGCGCAGCATGTAGGGCCAGGCCGGATTGTTGCTGGTCATGTTGCTGCTCTTGATCAGCTTCATGTGCAGCGTGTCCTGGTTGATGGTACCGATATTGTCACCGTCGACGGTCTGGTAGATCACACCTATCTTTTCCTTGTCGTCCACCCAGCTGAAGCTGATCACGACGCCGCACTGTTCGAGCATGTAGTCCTTGTTCAGCTCCATTTCGTTGAAGAAGCCGAACTCGTCATTGGGGTCGGGATTGTTCGCATAGCCGGCCGGATCGGACATGTAACGCTGGACATCGACATGCACCCAGCCGGGCCGCGCCTGATAGAGGCCCTGGTTGTTGTTGGTCTTGACGCCGTCGTCCTTGTAGACGGTGATGCTGCGCGGTTTCTTACCCGGAACTGTCAGGGGGACGCCGTTGCGGTCGAGGATTTTGAGGTGCTTGACGGCGATCATGCTCGTGTCCACCAGCAGGAAATGGCGGTTGCGGCTGTAGTTGACGTCCCAGAGGTGCAGGCTGTCGGTGGCTTCCGCCTGGCCGGAGACCGGTATGCGGATGTTCTTCTGGCTCGATTCGCCCTCTTCCTGGCTGGCGATGAAGGTGGTGGTGAGCGCTCCCAGGCGGGTCTGGCCCTTGATGCCGAAGTTACCGCGCGGGATGTTGGCCGCCACCAGCATCGAGGGGGGCAGGGACAGGTTGATGTCGCCCAGCTCCAGGTCCTGCAGAATTTCGTCCTCCTCGCCTATGTAGCGCACCTCGATCCGGTTGCGGTTTTCGAATTCGTTCTGGCTGTTGTAGTCCACGAAGACGTGGATTTTGGTGCCGATCGTCCCCTCGATGTTGATCTGCTGGCGCTGTTCGAGCTTGAGGCGGGGGAACTTGCTCTGCTGACGGAACAGCGATTGGTCCTCGGGGATCTGGTAGGTAGTGGTTCCGGAGACTTCGGTGACACTGCGGCCATGGATCACCAGCGAGCCGGTTCCCTCGCCGATAATCGAGGCCAGGCTCTTGGGCATGAAGTCCGGCAGGTTGATCTCCGGCATCAGCCCGCGCTCCTGGCCCTCCCGCCTGATGGCCTCCTCGCCGGACAGATACTTGGAGGAAATCATCTCGAAGGCCGAATCCGCCTTGACCGCGGTCGTGCTTTCCAGATATTCCAGAACCGACCAGTAGCGCACTTCGAGGACCATTTCCTGGTCCTGGGAGGGCAGAGTGATGGTTTCCACCACGGCGTCGGTTTCGATATCGTACACGACTTTGCTGCGGGAAGCGGTATTGATCTTGAACAGCGGCCGGTAGGGTTTGAAGCCGAGGCGGTTCTGGAAGTGAGGGCTTTCCGCGCGGGGCAGCCTGAGGCCCAGCGAATCGGCTCCTGCAATGGGTCGGGCGAACAGAAAAGTGAGAAGAATCAGTGTCTGGAAGATCCTGACCCCTGCGGGTGCTCCCTTTTCAACCAGCAGACGGAACAAGACGGCTCCGGGATCTGAACGTGCCGGGTTAATTGCTCTGTCGTGGAGACACTTAGCCGGGGGGAATATCTGGATGATCATGAAGCCGGTACGCAACGCCTGACGCCTCTCGGAAACAGCCCCCGCCGCCGCCGGCAGATACATTCAGAGCCCGCTGCCGGCAACGTCGATTATTCTCCCCCTTCGTCTGGAACTACACGCCAACCGACTCACCTTTTCAGGGCGGAACTCCTCCTCGAGCGTCAGGAACCGGTAAAAGACTTGAATTTAAAATTCACCGGGCGTATCATTTACTTGGCCGGGCTACTTGGCCAATTATCGGCCAAATATACTGTTTCCCCGCTTAAAGAACATATAATATATACAGCGGGGTCAATAGTTGGAAAGACTTTTCTGGATCGCCGACCAAACCGGTGCGCCCGGCTCAGGACGCAATCCCGGCGAATGTCACTGCCCGGCCATCAGTGACACGTCGATGACAATGACCCCATTAATCACAGCAACCCGCGCGGCGAGCGCTGCGTGAGTGGCAGCTTGTCGCTGGTGCCGATGAAGACCCTTCACCGCTATATACTTTCCGAACTTGCCGGCCCGTTCGTCGTTTCGCTTTCGCTTCTGACTTTCATATTGTTTATGCGCAACATGGTCTTTTTGTTCCCCAAAATCGCCGGCAGGAACCTGGAGTGGTCGGTGATCGGCGAGCTGATGGGGCTGAGCCTGCCGTTCATCATCGCGCTGGTGTTGCCGATGGCGGTGCTGGTGGCGGTGATCATGTCTTTCGGCAGGCTGAGCGCGGACAACGAGATCACGGCGCTCAAGTCGCTGGGCGTGCCGGCTCACCGGCTGATGGCCTCACCCCTGGCCGCCGCCCTGCTGCTGATGGTGGGAGCGGTCTGGTTCAACGATCGCGTGCTGCCCGAATCCAACCACCGCTACAAGAACCTGCTGCTGGACATCGCCTACCTCAAGCCCACCGTGCAGATCAGGGAGGGTGTGGTCATGGACGATTTCGGCGGCCTGAGCCTGCTGGTGAACCGGATCCGGGAGACGGGGGGGGCGCGCAACCTCACTCTTACCGCGCCGGACCAGGGGGGCGGCCGGACGGATGACGGCCCGGCGGAGCTGTTCGGCGTGGTGATCACGGAAACCACGCCCGCCGGAGCCAGGCGCACCATCGTGGCCGACTCCGGCGCCATCCGCACCGCCCCGAACCGCAAGGATGCGGTCCTGATTCTCTACGATGGAGAAATCCAGGAAGTGGACTCCAACCGTCAGGAGCAATTCCAGCGGATGTTCTTCACCAGGCACAGGATCAGGCTGGCCGACGTGGGCGGGGTGCTGGAGCGCGGCCGCGGCAGCCGCTACCGCAGCGACAGGGAGCTGTCGCTGAACATGATTTCAGAGCAGATCGCCACCCACCGCCGGGCTCTGGACAGTCTTTTCGTGGTGGCCGCCGCCCTCGCTGATTCCGTGCCGGCCGGCGATTCGGTCCTGGCGGGGGTGGGGAAGGTATTCGGCGAAAAAGGGACGGCGCTTGCCGGCCGGGCCGCCGGCGGAACGACGGAGCGCATCTCACCCGCCGAAAGCGGCTTCCCGGCCAACAGCTACCGCAATGATCCCCGCACCCGGCTCGGGTCGGTCCTGCGCGAGGCGACTTTCGATCAGCGGCGAATGGCGTCGCTGCGGGTCGAGTGGTGGAAGAAGCTCTCCATTCCCTTCGCTTCCCTGGTCTTCGTGCTGCTGGGCGTGCCGCTGGGGATAATCACCCGCCGGGGAGGAGCCGGAGTTTCGATTTCGATCAGCATGAGCGTGTTCCTGGTGTACTGGGTCTGTCTGATTGCGGGCGAAACCCTGGCCGACCGCCTGCTGGTGGGGCCATTCTGGGCCATGTGGACTCCCAACGTGCTGTTTCTGATCCTCGGCCTGTGGCTGCTGGCGGTCCAGGTGCGCGGCGGCAAATCGCTCGCCATAGCCCGCAGCGGCCTGGACGTGAACGTTTTCCGCAAGCTTGCCGGGCTGTTCGGTTACGGGCGCGGCGCCGGCGAAGGGACGGACCAGAGCTGATGTTCCCGATCCTGCTCGACCGCTACATCATCCGTGAATTCGTCAAGATCTTCCTGGCCGCCTTGTCCGGGTTCCTCTTCGTCTGCCTGGTGGGGGACGCCGCCGAACGGCTCAACGAGTTCGTCGATGCCAGTGCGCCGCTGAGGCTGATCCTGCTGTTCTACCTCAACCAGATTCCCTATTACCTGATCTTCATCCTGCCGGCCAGCTCCCTGATCGCCACCCTGTTCACCCTGGGCCAGCTCAGCCGCTACAGCGAGCTGACCGCCATGCTGGCCAGCGGAGTGAGCCTGGGGCGGGTGTTCCGGCCGATCCTGGCGCTGATGCTGGCGGTGTCGGCGGCTTCGTTCTTGGTGGACGAGACGGTGGTGCCGCGGGCCAACCGCAACAAGGAGGAGATCCAGGAATACCGAATCAGAAAGCGGGCGCGGCCCAACCGCGAGGTGCGCAGCCGGGTCGATTACCAGGGTGAGAACGGCCGGCGCTGGGTGGCCGCGGCCTTCCGGCTGGACGAGGCCCGCTTCATCGACGTCAAGCTGATCCAGTTCGCCGGCCCGCCCGAAGCCCTGCACATCGACTACCGGGTGGACGCCGCCGGGTCTACCTATCTGGGGGACGGCCAGTGGCGTTTCAGCGGCGGCACGGTGCGCTACTTCGACCCGGCCAGCCGCGATGAGTGGGTGGTGCGCTTCGACACGCTCACCCTGGCCGGGCTGGCCGAAAAGCCGGAAGACTTCGTGATCGAGGTCAAGGAGCCGCAACAGATGAGCTTTGCCGAACTGAAGCGGGAGGTCGCCCGGCTGCGGCGTAACGGGATGCGGACCGAGCTGGCCGAAACCGAGCTGTGGTTCAAGACCAGCCTGCCCGTGGCCAACTTCGTGATCGTGCTGTTCGGCGCGCCGCTGGCGGTGACCCGCCGCCGGATGGGACCGGGAGTGGGGATCGCCCTGGGCGTGGTGGTCTACATGCTGTTCATGGGCACCTACTACCTGACGCGCAGCATGGGCTACAACGGTCTGTTGAGCGCTCCGGCCGCGGCCTGGAGCGCCAACCTGATCTTTGCGGTTATGGGTGCCGGGCTGTTTTTCAAGGTGCGCAAGTAATCAGCGGAGAGCGAGTATGCCGAGGAAAAAGGACGTGCGTTTCACTGCGGCGCCGGGTCATCCATTGCCGCTGGGAGCCACTCTGGTGCCGGGAGGCTGCCGATTCAGCGTGTTCAGCCGGCACGCCACCGCAGTCTGGCTCCTGGTTTACGACCGGCCGGATGACAGCGAGCCAGCCGTGGAAGTGCAGCTCGACCCGGAAATCAACTGCACCGGCGACATCTGGCACGTGGAGCTGGCCGGAGTTGGCGCGGGCCTGCTCTACCTTTGGCGCATGGACGGCCCCTGGCAGCCCGCGGAAGGCCACCTTTTCAACCCCAAAGTCTCGCTCCTGGACCCTTGCGCCCGGTCGGTGGCCGGCAGCTACCGCTGGGAGAGCGGCCCGAGCGTGGACGCCGGCTCGGTGGGACGCGTCCCGGTCTCCTTCCTGCCTCCCAAATGCCTGGTGGTGGACGACAGCGGCTTCGACTGGCAGGTAGACCGCCGGCCCGGCACTCCGCTGGAGGACAGCGTGATCTACGAATTGCACGTCCGGGGATTCACCCGTCATCCGTCGAGCGGGGTCCGGCACCGGGGCAGTTTCCTGGGCCTGATCGAAAAGATCGACTACCTTCGCGGGCTGGGCGTGACCGCCGTGGAACTCCTGCCGGTGCACGAATTCAATGAGAACGAGCTGATCCGGCGCAACCCGCTCAGCGGAGAGCCGCTGAAAAACTACTGGGGCTACAGCCCGGTGCTTTTTGCCGCACCCAACGGCAGCTATGCGGTGGGTGAGGCGACCGGGGGCGCAGCGGTGCGCGAGTTCAAGACCATGGTGCGCGGGCTGCACGCGGCCGGGATCGAGGTGATCCTGGACGTGGTGTTCAACCATACCGCCGAGGGCAACCACCAGGGCCCCACTCTCAGCTTCCGCGGGCTGGACAACACCATTTACTACATGCTCGATGAGAGCGACCCCAGCCTTTACAAGAACTACTCCGGCTGCGGCAACACGCTCAACTGCAACCACCACGTAGTGCGCAACTTCATCCTCGACTGCCTGCGCTACTGGGCGATCCAGATGCGGGTGGACGGTTTCCGTTTTGACCTGGCCAGCGTACTCGGCCGTGACCGCAACGGCAACATGCTGGTCAACCCGCCGCTGTTGGAGTCGATCGCCGAGGACCCGATCCTGCGCCACCTGAAGATCATCGCCGAGGCGTGGGACGCGGCCGGCGCATACCAGGTGGGCTCTTTCCCGGGCCAGCGCTGGAGCGAGTGGAACGGCCGCTTCCGCGACGACGTGCGGCGGTTCTGGCGCGGGGAGCGCTACGGGCGCAACGCCCTGGCCTCGCGGATTACCGGTTCGAGCGACATCTACACCGGCAGCGGCAAGCTCCCCCGCAACTCGATCAATTTCATCACCTCCCACGACGGCTTCACCCTCAACGACCTGGTCAGCTACGAAAAAAAGCACAACGAAGCCAACGGCGAGGACAACGGGGACGGCGATAATAACAACCTGAGCCTGAATTTCGGGGTGGAAGGCCCCTCGGACGACCCCCGGATCGAAAAAATCCGGGCCCGGCAGATCAGGAGCTTCCTGGCCACGCTGCTGTTGAGCCAGGGAGTGCCGATGATCTTGGCCGGGGACGAAGCCCGGCGCACCCAGCTCGGCAACAACAACGCCTACTGCCAGGACAATGCGACGAGCTGGCTCGACTGGAAGCTGGTCGAGAAGAACCGGCACCTGGTGGAATTCACCCGCCGGCTGATCGCTTTCCGCAAGGAGCACGCCGTGTTCCGCCGCCACGTCTTCTTTACCGGCTCAGACCACGACCGCGACGGCCGCCGCGATATCGAATGGTTCGAGCCTTCCGGGC
>JAZDIG010000434.1:0-4051 GCA_043805105.1 Candidatus Glassiibacteriota bacterium
CGGGCTTGACATCGAGCTGTTGATAAATAGCTTTCAAACATTGATCTCTTCCTCTGCCCGCCTGCAAGCTGCTTTGATTTGTTGCCTTGAACGAACAGAAACCCGCGAGGTGCCGCATGAGCACGCCAGCACTTAACCGCAGAAACTTTCTCCGCACCGCCGGAGCCGGACTGGCAACCGTGCCGTTAATCTCCGCCGGCTGTTCTCCCTCCGGGAACGGAAAGCCGCCGGGCAGCCCGCCCAACTTCGTGGTGATCTACGCCGACGACATGGGCTACGGGGACTGGGAATTCGGCGGCGACCCCACTATCCTCACTCCGAACCTGCGGCGGATGGCGGCCGAAGGCGTGCGGCTGACCCAGTTCTACGCCGGGGCGGCGGTCTGCACTCCCTCCCGCGCGGCGCTCTTGACCGGCCGCAACCCGATCCGCAACGGCATGATAAGCGTGCTCTTTCCCCCTCACGACAGGGGCCTGCCGCAGGGTGAAACCACCATCGCCCGGGCGCTCGCGCCTGCCGGTTACCGGTCGGCGATTATCGGTAAGTGGCACCTTGGGCACACCCCTGAATACCTGCCGCTCAAGCACGGCTTCGACTATTTTTTCGGCCTGCTCTACAGTAACGACATGCTGCCGGCGGACTTCTGGCGCAACGACCGGCCGATCGAACAACCGGCGGACCAGACCCGGATAACGCAGCGCTACACAAAGGAAGCTATCGGCTTTATCGAGCGCAATCGGGACAATCCGTTTTTCCTCTACCTGGCGCACGCCATGCCGCACGCGCCGCTGTTCGCCTCGGCAGCCTTCAAGGGCCGGTCCAGGCGGGGCCTCTACGGGGACGTGATCGCGGAGCTGGACTGGAGCGTGGGCGAGGTGCTCTCCGCGCTCGAACGGCTGGGCCTGGCGGACAACACCCTGGTGATCTTTACCAGCGACAACGGCCCGGCCAAGCTGATGAACGCCGAGGGCGGGGACACGGGTATGCTGAGAGGGGCCAAGGGCGACACCTGGGAAGGCGGCTGGCGGGCGCCCTTCGCGGCCCGCTGGCCGGGCCGGCTGCCGGCGGGACAGGTAAGCACTACGGTCGGCTCCGTGCTCGACTTACTGCCCACTTTCTGCCGCCTGGCCGGAGCGCCGCTACCCGGCCGGCCGCTGGACGGGATCGACCTCTGGCCTACTCTGACCGGGGAGGCGGACCCGGTGCGGACTATCTTCTACTACTGGGACCAGCACCTCTGCGCGGTACGCCGCGGGCAGTGGAAGCTCCACCTGCGCTACTACGACCATTCGAGCGGGAAATACATGGTCGACCAGAACTGGGTGACTCCCAGGGAGCCGCTGCTGTTCGATGTCGAAGCCGACCCCGCCGAACGCTTCGACCGGGCCGGGGAAAAGCCCGAGGTGGTGCTCGAGCTGTCCCGCGTCGCCCAGGATTACCAGGCTGAAATCAAGCGGCTGGGGGAAAACCGCGAGCTGGTGGACTGGTTCGTCAACGTCTGGCCCACCCTGCCACGGACCAGTACTTCGCTGGAAAAAATCAGGTAGTGTGGACGGCCGGAGCCAGCAGCCCGCGGCGTTCGGCCTCGCGGTGCACGGGACCCCACCAGCCTAGGGGCCGGCACATCGCGTAATAGCGCACCAGGCGCTCCATGTCGTCGGGCGGAGTGATGAAAGTTACTGGAATGTAGATCAGCATGCCCAGCCCCAGGAGGGTCCAGAACTGGGCGTAGTCGGGCAGCTCGGGGATCACGCTGTAAGCCGGCAGCACCCACACCACCAGCCAGCTGAAAGCCAAGTTCGCCAGCCAGCTCGCCAGATACCCCCAGCTGTTGAAGCGCCACCAGACCACCTGCAGGATCGACGGCAGCCACATTCCGGCGGCCATGATCCAGAGGGCGAAAATCAGCCACTGGGTGATACTCTCCATCATCAGGCCGTAGAAGAACGACCCCACCAGCAGCCCCAGCGTACTCAGCCGGCCCACCCAGACCAGCCGCTTCTGGCCCGCCCCGGGATTGATGTAGTGGTGGTAGAGGTCGCGGGTGAAATACATGGCGCCCAGATTGAGGATGCTCGCGATAGTGCTGAAATGGATGGCCAGGATCGCGGCGAAAAAGCAGCCCACCAGGCCGGCAGGTAGCACCTTGAAACCAAACACGAACCAGGCCATTTCGTACTGGCTCGAATCGCCGATATCGGGGAAAAGGACATAGAAGCCGAGGATCGCCACGGCCCAGAGAGCGTTGCGGGTGAGCACCAGGGCCGTGCCGGCGAAGATCGAGTAGCTGGCGTCCCGCACCGTCCGAGCGCTCTGGATACGCTGGCTCTCCACGTACCAGTCGATCGAGGTACCCATGCCGAGGCCGCCGACCAGGGCGATGAAAATCATAGTACAAAACCAGGCTAACGGGAAATCCCCGCTCCAGAGGCCGGTGAAATGGAAGGGATTGGCCCGGCAGGTCTGGCCCAGGTCCGCCAGCCGCGCCATGATCCCGGACGGCCCGCCCGCGGCCACCACTTCCCAGACCGAAACGATGATGATAAAGGCGCTGGCGATCACTCCCTGCTGGAAGTCGGCCATCACCACGCCCCAGTAGCCGGAAAAGAGCACGTAGATCGCGCAGAGCGAGCTGAACAGCACCATCCCCACCCATTCGGGATACGCCGGAAACAGAAAGCTGAACACCTTGCCCATGGCGATCCCCACCCAGCCGAGGATGAACATGTTCATGAATATCTGCCAGCCCGCCAGCCAGCCCCGCAAGAGTTCGGCGCCCATTCCGGAAAAGCGCAGGCACTGCCATTCGGCCTGGGTATAGGCCAGGCTGCGGCGGAAAATCCTGGCGCTGACGAAAGAGGCCACCGCGCACCAGGCGCAGAAAAAGCTGTACCAGATCCCGCTCAGCCCGTAGCGATAGATCACCCCGCCCATCCAGATCGGGGTGTCGGTGGCGGTGTGGGTGGCGTAGACGCTGGTGGCGGGCAGCCACCAGGGCAGGCCCCGGCCGGCCAGGAAGAAGTCGCTTTCGCCGCGGGAGGCCAGCCTGTAGAACAGGATGCCGCAGACTATCATCAGCACCACGTAAGCCACTACCCAGAACCAGTCGAGGGGAGTAAAGGGGACCATTGCCGCTCCGGATGTCGGTGATCAGAAGTCAGAAGTCAGAAGCCGGAAGGCCCGGCCGGTAGTTCAGTAGTAAGTATTCAGTATTCGGAATGCTGCTTCGCCCGCCTTATGTATTCACTCTGTCACTTTGTAACTTTGTTACTCTGTAACTGTCTTTCCACTTAGTGCCTCAGTCCCTTCGTCCCTTTGTCTTTCACTCTGTCACTTTGTAACTTTTTCACTCTGTAACTGTCTTTCCTCTGTTACTCTGTCACTTCAGATAACCGACCGGCTCGCACAGGGCCCGCAGGTTCTCATCCGGCGTCCCGGAGGGTATCTCGCAGCCGGCGGTCACCATGTAGGGGTTGCCGACCAGCTCGTAGGTGCGGCGCACGTGCTCGCGGATATCATCCGGCTTGCCGGCGTACACAGCCGAGGCCGGGTCGATGTTGCCGGCCAGGGTCACCTTGTGGCCCAGGGTCCGGCGCACAGTTTTCATGTCCACCATGTGGTCCACGTCCAGGATATCAATGCCGAGGCCAGAGATCCCCTGCAACAGGTGGGTGATGTTACCGCAGATATGCAGACGCACCCGGGCGCCCATTTTCTTGATCGCAGCGATCAGGCGCTTCTCTCCCGGCTGGATCATTTCCTCGTACATCTGCGGGCTGATCTGGCTGGCCACGGCATCGCCGATACCGATCGTGTCCGCGCCGGCTTCCACCTGCGCCCGGGCAAACTCGATCCCCACGTCCACGCAGATCCCCATCAGCGCAGAGACCCACGGCGGGTCATCGATCAGGTCCAGGAAGAACTGGTTCACTCCCCGCAGGTCCGCCGCCTCAGCGGCCGGGCCCTCCACCCAGCCCAGGATGGAAAACTCCTTCCCCACCGATCCGGCATAGGAGCGCACGGCGTTCACCCGGTCGAGCATCCGGGGGGC
>JAZDIG010000435.1:0-5670 GCA_043805105.1 Candidatus Glassiibacteriota bacterium
TTCTTCTCCAGGCAGCACTCCCCGGCGTAAAATGCGACCTCCCGTATCTTCCTGCCGCTCATCCTTCCCTTGAGCGCTTTCTTTCTCGGCATCCGGTCGCCTTTCTCCAGTTCAGTTGAGGCCGGTTCAGTGGAACCCGAATGTAACAATATCGTACCGAACCCGGCGCCTGTCAAGGCGAAGCCTTCGGCTGAGGGCGGCTGTCCAGTGCCTGGCGGCCGAGTTCGGGCAGCAGCTCGCAGCAGGCGGCTCTCAGGAAATCCCTTTCGTAGTAGTCGTCATCCACCACTTCGCCGTTCCAGACCACGATGTCCAGGTCTATCCGGCGCGGGCCGAAGCGGTTGGGCCGCCTGACCCGGCCGATCCGCTTCTCCACTTCCTTGAGGCAGCGGCGCAAGCTGTCGCGCTCCAGGCCGGTCGCTATCAGGAAAGCCCCGTTGACAAAGTCCGGCTGATCGGCGAAGCCGATCGGGCGGGTGCGCACGAATGCCGACTCGCCCACCAGCTCGAGCTCCCGGGCGATAATCCTCCGGGCCCGCTCGATGTTCTTTTCCGGCTCGATGTTCGAGCCGACTGATACGACCGCGCGGTTCATCGCTGCCTGTCCGCACTGACCACTATCGAAACCGATTCGGTGAAGCGCAGGCTGTGCGGCTTGTCCACCTCCACCGTGGCTTTCAGCACGCCGGGCTGGGCCATCACGATCTGCAAAACCCGGTCCGCCAGGGTTTCCAGCAGGTGGTAGCCGGTATTTTCCACCCCCTCGATCACCTGCTTGGTAATGTTCTTGTAATCCACCGTATCTTCTTCACGGTCCGTTTCGACCGCTCGGCCTGCATCGAATTCGACCTCGATGTTAATCAGCACGTCCTGTTTTTTCTCCCGCTCCCAGTCGTTGAAGCCGATAATGGTTCTGAGGGCGAGGTTCTTGATCCTGACTGTGGCTCGTTTCACTTCAGGTGATCCCCTCCATCCACGTAAATGACCTGTCCGGTCAGGTAATCGTTCTCCAGCAGGTAGAGCACCGAGCGCGCCACCAGCTCCGGACTGCCCGGACGCGCCAGCGGGACGCCGCCCGCGATTCTGAGGAACGCCGCCTGCGACTCCCCCGCCGGCGGCAGCACCGGTCCGGGGGCCACCGCGTTCACCCGGATCGCCGGGCCGAACTCCCGGGCGGCGATCCGCGTCAGGGCGGCCAGGGCTTTCTTGGTGATCGTGTAGGCCGCATAAGCAAAGTCGTCCCGATCGATCCGGGAATCGAGGAGGTTGATCACCTGGCCCCGCCCGCAGCGGGCGGCGAATTCGCGGGTGAGGAAAAACGGCGCCCTGAGGTTGACAGCCAGGTGGGAATCAAATAGCAAAGGGTCGGTTTCGGCTATCGAGCCCCGGCGGAAAACCGAGGCGTTGTTGACCAGGAGCTCCAGCCCCGGCATCTTTTCAACCACCCGGTCTACGAGCGCCAGCAGTTGGTCGGGCCGTTCCAGGTCGCAGCGGAAAGTTTCGCAGGCCGTCCCTTGAGCGCGAATCTGTTCAGCCGTGCTTTGCGCTTCCACTGCCGAACTCGAATAGTGCAGGGCGATATCGTAGCCTGTCCGTGAAAGCGCCAGGGCAATCGCCCGGCCGATCCGCCTGGCCCCGCCGGTCACCAGTGCTGCTTTTCCCATTCGCCGTTTTCCCGCCGATTTGACTGTAATGGACCTCGACTTATTCATTTCCATTGTACACCAGGGTGAGGCAAAATCCAAGTAATTTACGGGCGGCCCCGGCAACCGTAATACCCGGCAAAGCGGCGGTCTCCAAGCGGCGGATTAAAAGACGGCCTGCTGCGGCCCTGAACCTAAACCTAAAGTCCGGCTCAATTGGCTTCGATATTAATAACAGGGACCACGCCCTGACTTTTGTTACAAGGAGGTAACAAATGACAGGGAATGCTGCAATTGCTCCTGCGATGCATACTATTCAGGTGCAGAATATGGTACGCCGGATAAGGCAGGCGACCATCGAAAACGCGGTGAAAGTACTTACTGCGCCAAAACCGCACCTGAGTCGCCCTCTGCCAGGGACAGGTTATGGAGGGGCGATAAACTTTTACGCCTGAGGAGGAGCTCATCCGCTAAAACGGAAGCTTATCGCAGGATACACAGAAAAAGCCCGCCGGAACCGGCGGGCTTTCTGTTTTCCTCATCTTCCCGGGCAACCCTGGCCAGCGATCCCCTGACCGGCTCATCTGATTTTCGCTTCGAGAGGCTCGATGTTCTGCTTACGGATCATTTCCGCCCGTTCCGGAAGAAGTTCGGCCGCCTTGCGGAAGCAGGCCAGAGCCTGGGGCTGCCGCTGCGGATTCTGGGAATAAATCCGGCCCAGCAGGAGGTACACTTCCCCGCTGCTGCCGTCTATCTGCAGAGTCTTGAGCAGCCAGCGTTCAGCCTGGTCCCGCTGGCCGACCCACTCGTAGAGGCGACCCAGATTTAACGGCGCTCTCACATCGGTGGTGTCGGCCTGGTAGGCCGCCTGGAAATATTTTTCCGCCTGCCTGGCATTACGCTGAGTCGCCTCGATCACTCCAAGATAGTTAAGTACTTCAGCATCTTTCGGCTCCAATTCGAGCTGAGCGAGCATCCATTTTTTCGCCAACTCGAAATCGTTTAACATATAATAGGTCATTCCCAGCATGTTCAGGATATATTTGTTCCTGGGGTCCTTGCGTTGCAGCATCAGACACAGTTCGAGAGCTTTGCCGTACTGGGCGGTGTGATAGAGGACCAAGGCGGCAAGCTGGGCGTTGAGGAATTCGGTGGAATCGATCGTGCCGCTTGCCTTGAGCTGCTGGAAGTAGCTCTGTATCATCGCGCCCGGCTTGATTCCCTGTTTGATCACCGACTCCGCCTCGTAGAGTTCCGCCGAATCCACGACTGTGACCAGACGGGGTGGATTGAAAAACAGAAAACGGTGCTTGCTTTCATTCTGAAATGATTCCAGGTCGTTCAGTCGTCGGTTCACCACGAAGCGGGTAATTTCAGGCGGGTGGTTGGGCTCCCAGACGGTTCCGAAATTGGTTTTCCCTCTTTCCGTTCCGTAATAGAGTATCGTTTCGTTAGCCGGGACGCTGGCGATAAAGTTCGCGTCCTTGCCGTAGTTTCGAGTCATGAATTCGGCCAGTACGCGGGCTTCCGGGAAGCGGTCGATAGAGGCCTCGGGGCCGCGCACGAGATAGACGGTTACCACCGCAGCGGCCGCCCAGGCCAGCGGAAATGCCCACAGCGCGACGGGCTTCCTGCCGGTTCTTCGCCAGGCCGCCTCGATCAGCCAACTGATTCCGGCCGCAGCCGCCAGGAAGTAAATCACCAGCCCAAAGGTGAATACCCGCACGACAGGCACCACCCGCTGGATTGCCATGAGTCCTCCGGTGGCGATTACGGCCGCGACGGCGAGCCTGGGCAGCCTGACAATCCCGGCCAGAAACGCGATAACGATGACGACTTTCAGGGGCAGGGGCAGGTACTGGTTGAAATAGGAAAATATTTCGCCGGGAAGAGCCGGAACCGAACCCGCCAGTTGGCTCCAGGTCTGCGGTTGGACGAACCGGTTGGCTGTCAGCGATTTTAAACCGGACTTGAGAATTACCGGCAGGTAGCAGAGGAGCGTACCGGCGACTATCGCCGCCCCGGCCACCGTCAACGGCAGGATCAGGCGTTTCCATTCGGCCGGCGCATCCCGATCGGCTCCGCCCAGGGTCCAGAGGAATGCCGCAGCCAGCGGATAGAGCATCACCGGGATGGTGTACATTCCCGCAATCCCGGCCAGGCAGAAGAAGATCCAGTCCTTCCAGCTGCGCTGGGCCGTGCCGATCCGGAGCGCCGCAAATAGCAGCAGGGCGGTAAAAAAAACGACCAGGGTATAGCCGCGGCCATTGGTGGAATACTCCACTAATGCACTCGAGCCGGCGGCCAGGGCCATGGCCCAAAGCCCGGTCATCTGGTCTCCTGCTCTGCGGCCCAACCAGTAGATCAGGGGAAGGCCGGCTACTCCAGCCAGGAAAGCCGGCAACCTGATCGCCCACTCCCAGGGACCGAATAGACTGATCGAGGCGTGTACCAGCAAGGTGTGGAGCAGGTGGTTGTTCGGGAACGAATAATTACCGATGAATTCCGCGACCGGATGGCGGGCGAACTGCGTAAAGGTGAAAGCTTCATCGTAGCGGATCGGGACATCAATAAACACCAGCCTTACCGCCGTGCCCAGGGCGAAAATCCCTGCCGCAGCCAGGCCGGCTGGAGTCCTGAAAAAGCCGGCAGCCGCTTCCCCGAACTGTCGCAGCCATCCCGGCTTGGGGATACTTTTTACTGCGGGAACTGTCTTCTTCCGGCGCTTGCCTTTCATTCAAAATATCCCGGCTGTACAAGGCGGACTGCGGATAAAACTGTGCAGTCGATTGACATTACGTTCTGAGCGAAAATAAAACTCCAACGGCAATCGGGCAACTCCGTCCGTAAAAGAAAAGCCGCCGGCTCCTGGGAACCGGCGGCTTAGAAGCCAGCGCGTCAAAGCTTACTTATCAGGCGAGCAGGTCGACCCTGCCGGTACGGCCGGGCTTGTCGTCCTGATCCTTGTCCGCATCCTGAGTAGCGCTTTCGACCAGCTTGAGCACGTCTTTCTGCTGGTCCAGGATTTTCCGCTCCATGGCGGTCTGTACTTTCAGCGCCGTATCCATCTGCTGGATGCTCGTATCCATTCCCTTACCCCCTGGCTAAAATTCCATTCGCGCAAAAAAACGGCCGTGAACCGCGCGAGATATTCATCCTTTATATCGGCACGCCGGAAAAAATCTTTAGCCTGCAAGGAATTAACGCATGCCTTTCGAGTGGTATTACGGCCGGGGAGAGATTGTAATGGCTCAGCTTTCCCAGCGGGTCCCGAGGCCGTGATCGATACCGAGCTGGTCGAGGATACGTGCGACGATGAAATCCACCAGCCCGTCGATTCCGGATGGCTTGTGGTAGAACGCCGGGCTGGCCGGCAGGATGACCGCGCCGGCCAGCGTGGCGGAGCGCATGTTTTCGATCTGGGTCAGGCTGTAGGGAGCTTCGCGCAGGACGAGCACGAGCTTGCGGCGCTCCTTGAGCGTCACTTCGGCGGCCCGCTCGATCAGGGTCCGGCAGGCGCCGGCAGCCACGGCGCTCAGGGTTTTCACGCTGCACGGGCAGATTACCATACCGTGGGATTGGTAGCTTCCGCTGGCCGGGGGTGCCGCCAGGTCGTCCACCGCCCAGCTCCGAATCAAACCGGTGTCGATACCGCGGCCGGCCAGCCGGTCGAGGATACCGCCCTCGGCCGGAATGCCGGCCTCGCGGCGCAGCATGTCGCGGCCCATGTCGCTGGTGATGAGGTCCACTGGTACGGCCAGTCCGGCCAGTACTTCGAGCAGGCGGACCGCATAGGGTGCGCCGCTGGCGCCGGTGACTGCTACCACGAGGGATTTTTCTTTCTTTTTTTTCACTTCAGAAGACATGTTCCCTCCATCCCTTATCTCTACAGCCTTACCAGCCGGTCGGCCAGGTTCAACAGGAAAAACAATATACTTACCGCCCCATTGACCGTAAAGAAAGCCGCGTTCACCCGGCTGATGTCGTTGGGAGTCACCAGTGTCTGTTCGTAGATCAGCATCGCACT
>JAZDIG010000436.1:0-16619 GCA_043805105.1 Candidatus Glassiibacteriota bacterium
GGGTGAGCTGCTCCGGCATTTCAACCGGCCCACCGGCGGCGAAAACGGTCCCCCGCGGGTGATCGAGAACATCCTCGATGGTATCGCTCAGTCGATGGCGGCTGCGGGAGAATACCGGGTGATCGGGATCGGGATGGGTTCCCCCGGCTGCATCGATCCGAACCAGGGCCTGGTGGTGCACTGCGCGCCCAACATCCCGGACTGGAGCGGAACGCAGATCAAGCGGCCGATAGTCGAGCGCTTCGGGCTGCCCACATTCGTGGACAACGACGCCAAGTGTGCGGTGATCGGCGAAGCGACTTTCGGGGCGGGCGCCGGGAAGAAGTTCGTCCTGGTGGTAACTCTCGGCACCGGTATCGGCGGCGGCGTGGTGCTGAACGGCCGGATTCACCGCGGGGCTCACTTCTGCGCCGGCGAGATCGGCCATGCGGTGGTGCAGAGAGGCGGCCGGCTCTGCGCCTGCGGCAAGGAGGGCCACCTGGAAGCTTATACCTCGGCCAAGGGACTGGTGGGCCAGGTGAAGGAAGCCCTGGCCGCGGGCGGACGGAGCGTGGTGACCGAACTGGCCGGCAAGGGACTCGAGGGCCTGAGCGCCAAGATGATAATCGAGGCGGCCAAGGCCGGCGATCCGCTCTGCGCTACGGTGATGGAGTCCAGCGCCCACTATCTCGGCATGGCCCTCAGCCACTTCGCCATGGTCTTCGATCCGGAAGTGATGATAATCAGCGGCGGGATCGCCCTGGCCGGCGACATCCTTTTCAGGCCGGTCCAGCAAGCCTACGAGCGTTATCTCTACTACACGCAGGTCCGGCAGGCTCCGATCGTGCCCGCCAGGCTCGGTTTCGAGGCCGGCATGGTGGGAGCGGCCGCCATGGCCATGATCGAGCTGGAGCTTTGCGAAATCAGGAACTGATCACCATCCAGCGACATGAAGCCCGTACTGGCACTCGACTTCGATGGAGTAATCAGCGACAGCCTTCTCGAAGCCTACCTCATCACCTGGCGTATCTCCGGCCGCCTCGACCCCGCTCTCGCGCCGGCGGATTCTTCCCTGCCCGCCTGTGGCACGATCCACGGTTTCCGCTCCTCCAACCAGGCCCATTGGCAGGCCTTTTCGGCCCTCGTCCCATTCGGCAACCGGGCCGAGGATTATCTGGTGATCCAGAAGGCGGTGCGCCTGGGCCGCTCTTTCGCGAGCCAGGAGGAGTTCACCGCTTTCAGGGACACGTTCGCCAGGGGCCTGCTCGAGCGCTTCCACGAGCTCTTCTACATCGAACGCTACCGGTTGGCTGACTCCGAACCCGAACGCTGGCTGGCGCTCAACGACCCTTATCCGGGAGTGAAAGAAGCCCTGCGGGAGCTCGCCGGACGGTTCGAGCTGGCGGTGGCTACTTCCAAGGACCGGGAAACCGTGCTGAAGCTGCTGGCCGATTGGGGCCTGTCGGACCTGTTCGGGGCCGAACGGGTGCTGGACAAGCGCGCCGGCGAATCGAAGCGGGAGCACCTGAGCCTGCTGCGGGAACACTTCGGCTGCGCTTTCGACCGAATCGCCTTTATCGACGACAAACTGACCCATCTGGTGAACTGCGCCGGTCTCGGCGTGCGGCCGTATCTGGCCGGCTGGGGCTACAACGGCCTCCAGGAGCGTCTCCTGGCCGCCCGGCACGGCATCCCGGTACTCGAGCTCGAAAACCTCTCTTCGCTCCCGGTTCCATGAAGTACCGGTGCAGCTCTCCCTTTTCTTTGTTTTTCTTAATGCTTTTGAATACTGCTTCTTTCATTCCCCACTTTTGTCTTTCCCTTTCCTTTTCCTTCGCTTTCCCCCTCGGCCAATGTTATCCACACCGGCCTTGTCTCCCCAATTGCAGAGGGCTTATCCACTTGGAAAGAAATCTGAAGTTCTCTGGCAACTCCGGCAGTTTCAGCATTCCTTTGGCGGCTAACGATCGTAAATGTGACTACCGGGTTACAGTCAGTCACGTTTTCACGAGTATCGGGAAAAGCGTGTCAATCTATCTCACTTCAAGTTAGAACTCTAACAATTTTAACATTTTAGCTCATTCGGGCCTTAATTGAGGCTCGCTTTTTTTAATTTTTTCTTCTTGACAAAGGCAGATGACTTCTCTATAATGTGACCCATTAGTCGCAATTATTGGAGAATACTGCCATGCCAACGACGACTTTTTTCAAGCTCAACCCGGAAAAACAGGAAAAGATAATCGCTTGTGCGATCCGGGCCTTTGCCGACAAAGGATACACCGGCACCAGCATGGACGTGGTGGCCGAGGCGGCTGGAATCGCCAAAGGCGCGCTCTATCGGTATTTCAATAGCAAACAGGACCTGTTCATGCAGGTGGTGGACAACCTGCGGGACGACATTCACGGCTTCGTCACCGCTTACCTCGCCAGCCGGATAGACTGGAACGCTTTCGACACTATACGCGACTCATTAGTCTCAATTTACGAATTCCAGAAACGGTTTTCCGTGCATCATCGAGTCCTCTGCAACGTGCTCTACCAGGAAGACCTGGATTTCAAGGGCGAGGTGCTGGCCAAGTTCGGCAAGCTTTCCACTCAATACTACCGCCTGCTGCTGCAGCGTGGCATCGCCTGCGGTGAAGTCCGCGCGGACATCGATCTGGACGCCGCCGGCTTCATAATCCAGAGCGTCGAGGACCGCTTCCACCACGGAGTGATCATGCCGTTTCTGGACATGGGCTACGCTCTCTACCGGCAGCCCCAGGAAGTCCTCGAAGAAAAGGCCGATCAGATAATCGAATTTTTCCGCCGGGCGTTCGGCAAGGCAAGGCCGGCGGAACTGGAAGGCGGCGAAGTACAAGGGCATTCAGTCAAGCGTTAGAACAAACTGAGACCACGGGAGCATCCTGTGAAGGCGGCAAACTACTTATCGTTTCTGTTCCTGGTTTCGGCCAGCCTGGCGACGGCGCGACCGGTCCGGGCCCTGACCCTGGCCGAAGCGATCGGCTACGCCCTGGAGCACAACCGGGACGTCCTGAGTATGAAGGAAGAAATCCGGGAGCGCCGGGGCCAGGTAATCGAGGCCCGTTCGGACGCTTTCCCCAAACTCGATTTGATACTCTCCGGCTATCGCCTGCGCGATCCCGGCTTTCTTAACAGCACATTCGGCCAGGAGCTGCTGCGCGGCGGCGGCGGGAGCGATTTCCCCATCCCCATCGAGGCGATCCTGCCGAAGCCGCAGACTTACTACCAGACCACGCTCAGTTTCTCGCAGCCGCTATTTACCTGGGGCAAGGTCTCCAACGCGCTCAAAGTCGCCACACTGGGCATGCAGGATATCGACCTGGGCCTGGAAACCACCCGCCAGCAGGTGGCTTATGATGTCAGCAGCGCCTTCTACGACGTCTTGCTGGCCGAAGAAACGATCGACATGTACCAGAAAGCGATCGAGACCCGGCAGCGGTTTTTACAGCAGACCAAGGATTTATTCGAGGTGGGGGACGCCACCCGGCTCGACATCCTGCGCGCCGAAAGCCAGCTCGCCTCCACACGGCCCGACCTTCTGGAAGCCGAAAACCGCCTGACCCAGGCCATGAAGCAGCTCAACTTTCTGATGGGACGCGAGCTTATCGAGCCGGTCAACGCGGTGGGAGTCGAAGCCCACGGCGACTTCACCGCTCCGCCGCTGGACAGCGTGGTGACGGTGGCGGTGCACAACCGCCCCGATCTTCACCGGCTGGAGATCCAGCAGGATATGTACGACAAAACAATCAACGTCTTTAAGGCTGACTACCGGCCCCGCGCCGACTTGAACGGCTACTACGGGTACAGCACCATCCGCACCGGCGACCTGCTCGACCGCAACTTCGAAGCCTGGCGGTTCGCCCTTGAATTCAAAGTGCCGGTGTTCGATGGTCTCAAAAACCGCGGCATCGTCATGCAGTACCGCTCGCAGCAGGCCCGCAAGAGAATCGAAAGGGACAAGCTGGCCGAACAGATCAGGCTCCAGTCCCGTCAGGCCATAGACGCCTGCACCAGTCAGGCGGAGGTCTATCAGGCCCGGAAGCTGTCACTGGAGAGCGCCGAGGAGGAGGAGCGGGTGACCGGCGACCAGTACGACCAGGGGCTGGTGACCCTTTTCGAGCTGTTGGAAGCCAACCGCCGGACCCTGGAGACGACGGTCGATTACCTGCGCTCACGCTACGACCTTTTGCGGCAGATCGCGAATCTGAAACTGGTAATGGGAATCATTGTGTACGAACTATGATGATAAATAGAACACATTTCGAGCAAATCAGACCGTGGAGAAGCGCGATGAACTGGAAAACCTACCTGACCCTCGTGCTGGCTGTGCCCCTGGCAGTCGGAGCCTGTTCGGAGGGAGAGGCTCAGAATGCGGCCGCCAAGGCGGCCGCCCAGCCGCGGCTGACCAACGTGGAAGTGATGAAGGTCCGCACGAGCGATCTGGAAGAATATCTGACCCTGCCGGGCTACACCGAGGCGGTTTACGACGTGGTGCTGGCCAGCGAGCTGGGCGGCACGGTCAAGGAACTGAAGGCCGAGCGCGGGGAAATGGTGCACAAGGGCCAGATTCTGGCCCGGGTCAGCGCCGACTTGTACGAAGCTCAGTTGGCCGAGGCTCAGGCCAACCTCAAGCTCAGAGAAGCCGGTCTGAACAAGGCCAAGACTCTCTACGAGCGCGGGAGCATTTCCGCCATGCAGCGGCTGCAGGCCCAGACCGAACATGACGTCGCCCTGGCCGCGGTCGAGCTCGCGACCAGCCGGCTCGAACGGGCGGTCATCACCGCTCCCTTCGAGGGCCATGTGGATGAACGCTACGTGGACCAGGACGAAATGGTATCGCCGGGCGGCCAGCTTCTGCGCATCGTCGATCGCAGCCGGCTCAAGATCAGATGCGAGCTGGCCGAACTCGATGTCGCCTCGGTCAACCCCGGAATCACCGCCGAATTGCAGTTTGACGCCTTTCCGGATACGGTTTTCCACGCACGCCTGGCCTTCGTGGCCGGGGTGGCCAACTCAGGCAGCCGGACATTCCCCTGCGAATTCGAGCTGGACAACGTGCACGGACTGATCCGCGGCGGCATGCACGCCAAAGTCCGTGTCATTAAGAGCGTCCACCGCAACGTGCTCGTGCTGCCGCAGACCGCACTGGTGGAAACCGAATCCGGCCGGAACGTCTTCGTCCTCGAGGGTGAAAACGCTCATCGCCGCCCGGTGACCGTCAGCGTGACCGTGGAGGGCAAGGCGCTTATCGCCAGCGGCCTGCAGGCCGAGGAAACAGTGGTGGTGACCGGCCAGCGGGACCTGGTGGATGGCCAGCAGGTGAAAGTAACCGCAAAAAAGGACTGAGCCTGCGATGAAAATCACCGATATGTCCCTCGAAAACCGGCTGAGTGTGTTCGTGATGATGTTCATCATCATCACCATGGGCTACTACAGTTACGTCACCCTGCCCAAGGAATCCGCTCCGGACATCACCATTCCGCTGATCGTCGTTTCGGTGCCCTACTTCGGCGTGTCTCCGGAAGACATGGAAAACCTGGTGACCCGGCCGATCGAGCGCGAGATGAAAGGGCTTTCGGACGTCAAGGAGATCCGCTCCACCAGCCAGGAAGGCTTCACCACAATCACTATTGAATTCGTCGCCGGCACCGATATCGACAACGCCCTGCAAAAGGTGCGCGAGAAGGTGGACCTGGCCAAGCCGGACCTGCCGCAGGATGCCGAGGACCCGATCCTGACCGAAATCAACTTCTCCGACCTGCCCATCATGATCCTCAACGTAGCCGGCAAGATGGACCTGGTGGGGCTGAAAAAGATCGCCGAGGAGCTCGAGGACGAAATCGAGACCGTGCCCGGCGTGCTGGATGCCGCAGTCACGGGCGGGCTTACCCGCGAGGTGCAGGTCAATATCGACCCGGACCGCCTGCGCTACTACGACTTGTCGGTCGAAGACGTGCTCGATGCGGTGCGCAACGAGCACCTCAACATCCCGGGCGGCACCCTGGACCTGGGCAATACCAAATACCTGGTGCGGGTGCCCGGCGAGTTCAAGGTGCCTGAGCGGATGAAGGATATCGTCATCAAGGCCGATAAAGGCGGGCCGGTTTACATCCGGGACCTGGCCGAAGTGGTTTATTCGTTCAAAGAGCGCGACACGATCAGCCGGCTGGACGGCGCGGAGACGGTGTCCATATCGGTCACCAAGCGCACCGGCACCAACCTGCTCGAAATCGCCGACCGGGTCAAGGGCCTGGTCGACCAGCTCGAACTCAAGCTCCCGCCGGGGATCAGCATCCAGATCACCGGCGACCAGTCGGTCGACATCCGGCAGATGGTGGATGATCTGGAAAACAACGTGATCAGCGGCCTGCTGCTGGTAGTGATAGTGCTGATGGTGGTGATGGGCGTACGCAACGCGTTCCTGGTGGGGATCGCCATCCCGCTGTCCATGCTGCTCAGTTTCCTGGTCTTCTACCTGATGGACCAGTCGATCAACATGGTCGTGCTGTTTTCGCTGATCATGGCGGTGGGGATGCTGGTGGACAACGCGATCGTGATCGTGGAGAACATTTACCGTCACCACCAGGAAGGCCTCGAACTGACTGAAGCGGCCAGTACGGGCACCCGGGAGGTAGGAATGGCGGTGACCTCCAGCACGGTCACCACCCTCTGCGCCTTTTTCCCCCTCATGATGTGGCCGGGAATCGTGGGCGAATTCATGTATTACCTGCCCCTGACTGTGATAATTACTCTGTCTGCCAGCCTGTTCGTAGCGCTGGTGTTCAACCCGACGGTCTGCTCCCGCTTGATGAAGGTAACCGGCCCGATCCACAAGATCGAGGCGCGGCCGGAGAAACTGGGCCCGGTCATGCGGCGCTACTACTATCTCCTGGAATACGCGGTGAATCGTCCCAAGTCGACTTTCGGGCTTTCGCTGGCCCTGCTGGCAGTAATCATGATTCTTTACGGATTTTTCGGGCACGGCGTGGAATTTTTCCCGGATGCCGATCCCCGCAAGATCTACGTCGACATCAACGCTCCCAGCGGCACTAACCTTCAAACCAGCGACGATCTCGCCCGGCAGGTCGAGGAGCTCATCGAGCGGTTGCCGGACGTCAAGCACCGCGTGGCCAACGTGGGTCACCAGGGCGCGGACATCAACTTCAGTTTCGGCGGCGGTGAAACCAACAAGAGCCGGATCATGGTCGATTTCGTCGACATGAAGGACCGAAGCCGTCCGAGTCCGGTGAGCCGGGATGAGCTGAGAAACAGCCTGCGGGAGTTGACCGGGGCCGAATTCGAAGTTAACCAGGAAGAAAACGGCCCGCCTACCGGCCCGCCGATCAACATCGAAATCTCCGGCGACGACTACTTGGTGCTCGGCCGGCTCTCACGTGAAATCCGCGACGTCATCCGCGACGTTCCGGGCGTAGTGGACATCAGGGACGACTACGATGCCGAACGGCCAGAGATCCAGGTGACCGTAAACCGCGAAAAAGCCGCCCTGCTCGGACTCACCACTTTCGACATCGCCAACACCGTGCGCACGGCGATCAACGGCACCGAGGCGGCCAAGTACCGCGTGGGCGAGGACGAATACGACATCACCGTGCGCTTTGCCCAACGTAACCGCCGGAGTATCGAGGACGTGCGCAACATCAACGTCGTCTACGAAGGCGAACAGATACCACTGTCCACCATCGCCCGCGTTGAAACCGCCGGCACTGTGTCTACTATCCAGCACAAGGATATGAGACGGGTGATAACGGTGAGCGCCAAGGTGGAGGGACGCAACGAAAACGCCGCCCTGCAGGACTGCATGAAAAAACTGGCCGGCTACGACCTGCCGACCGGCTACCTGATCGATTTCACCGGCCAGAACGAGGAGCAGGAGGAAAGCCAGAAGTTTCTCACTGAAGCTTTCGTGGTGGCTCTCTTTCTGATCGCCTTCGTGCTGATCAGCCAGTTCAATTCGCTGGTTCTGCCGTTCATTATCATGTTCAGCGTGATCCTGTCTTCGATCGGCGTGCTGCTGGGGCTGATGATTACCGGGACCAGCTTCGGTATTATCATGACCGGTATCGGAGTGATCTCGCTGGCGGGAGTGGTGGTAAACAACGCGATCGTGCTGCTGGACTACACCCAGAAGCTCAGGATGCGCGGCTTTTCCAAGAGCGAAGCGGTGATCCAGGCGGGCCTGGTTCGTTTCCGGCCGGTAATGCTCACCGCCATAACCACTATCCTGGGCCTGATACCGCTCACTACCGGCGTGGGCTACGATTTCACCAAATTCGAATTTCAGCTCGGCAGCGAAAGTTCCCAGTGGTGGAGCCCGATGGGGGTGGCGGTGATTTTCGGCCTGAGCTTCGCCACTCTGCTGACCCTGGTGTATGTGCCCAGCATGTACAAGCTGCTCACCGACCTCACCGACCGGCTCGGGATCCAGCCAGCCTACCTGCGCAAGATGAAGCACGTCAAGGTCGACGAGCATCACAAGGGCGCGGGCGTGG
Source organism: Candidatus Glassiibacteriota bacterium (assembly GCA_043805105.1). Classification (GTDB taxonomy): domain Bacteria; phylum Gemmatimonadota; class Glassbacteria; order GWA2-58-10; family GWA2-58-10; genus JAZDIG01. Next base: position 8,514 of record JAZDIG010000436.1, read on the forward strand.
TCAGGTGAAAAAGGACTGCCCCGCATGTCGTTGCGAGGCAGTTCGTTTCCCTTGGTAATATCAGTTTGAATACTTCAGGTAGATTTCTTCAAATATCTTTTTATCATTCTTTATTTGAGTATATTATTCTTTTTGCATCTTGATAGATGACCCATGATTCCTCCTCGCCAGTTTCAACTAATATTTTGGCAATATATTTTAATACCTCCTGAGCCTCAGGATATTCTTCAGGCTGGTAATAGATTATAAATAACACAATATCTTCAACGAGTAAATTCCCATACGGATCTATCCAAAAACCGCCTAACTGGGAGAAAATCTGAGTTGCTCCATGAAAATACCTTATTACATATTCCCTTATTTCATCTAATTTTTGTGCGGTATTTTCATTTCTCGGAATAGATAATTCAACTCTTTTTATAGATTCAGCTTTCTCTTTCATTTAAGTGTTCCATATTTTTCTCTAAGTTCCCTAAGTAATTCTTCACGTTCTGCTTTCATTCGCTGGCGGTGATACCTTTTGATTTTGTTTCTTTCCTCCAGCGACAACTCTCCGATGTTTTCAACCTTTATAATCTCTATCTTCAAACCTTTCTGCTTAAGATACTTAAAGGCCTTCTCTGAAATACGGTACGAAGTATTATAATCTCTGGGGTTAAAGTAATCGTCAAAAGGTATTTTATTAATAAATAATTCGTGACGTAGTATCTTTTTAGTCTCTAAATCTTGAGCGGTGATGTAGACCTTCTTATCCATCACCTGATTCAATGATAAGTTATTAAAAGCCTCATCGTTTTTATTATTAATTACTGATTGTGCCTGCTTAATATATTCATCCGGGTAAATATCAATTTCCCTTAATCCTTGGCTTATTTTAGGAGGTTCAGGGATAATCCCTCTCTTTATATAATCCCTTACAGTTTTGACAGATACTCCAAAATATTTCGCGGCGTCTGAAACCGTATTGTAGTTTTTACCTTTTATGTTTATCAATTTTCCCTCCTTGGATTCGGAAGGTCATTTAGCAACTAACCTTCATTACCCTCCACCTTCTTATAACATATCATACCGTTATTGACGTGTCAAGAGGGGAGAAGATTCCTATTCTTTCTCCTTTGCCAGATCTGGCGACGTGAAGAAAATACAGCTAAAATCTTTTCAATTATCTTTCACCGAATCCGCTGCACCCGCCAGCCGCGGGCTCCCGCGGTTGAACTCGACCAGCCTCTGCCAGACCACCGGCATTTTTTCCCGGATCATCTCCCTCGTCTGCCCGTTCAGGCTCGCCGCAGTCAGCGGTACGCGGCGCACATCCTCCAGGTCCGGGTTGCCGGCCGGACGGCCGTATTTGAATTCGTAAGTGAAGCCGCCGTCCGCGTCGAGGTTTTCCGGGGAGGTGGCCGGACTGGTCACCGAAATGTAAAACTCGTCGGTGTCGATCAGGCACCGCTGGCTCCCGGTCAATAGGATTCCCCGGCGATGCAGCTCGCGGTACAGCTCGACCGCGGTGTTCCGGGCCGGATCGACCAGAACCAGGTCAGCCGCGATCAGCCCGGCGTAGGGTTTTTCCGGGCAGCAGTCTTCCACCACTTCGAGGTTACGCAGGCGGTCGAAAGCGGCGGCCAGGCTCCGGCTGAAGAACGGGAAGTGGGTGCAGCCGAGGATGACCGCGGCGAGCGGCCGGCCGTCGTTCTCGAACGAGTAGCGGTCCATCAGGGTGGTGGTGTGGTAGCGGATGTAGTTATCCACGCTGTTGAGCTGGACACTCGCCAGGCTGAGGCCCAGCAGGCCCTCCGGCTCGAACCCGTAGCGCTCGAAAATCAGGGTGTCGATCCGAGCCGCAGAGTTGGAGGGAGAGGGCCCGTGGTAAGCCGGGTTAAGACCGGATTCCGCCGTACTGATGTAGTCACGCTGGCCCTCGATCGCGCCGGCCAGGCCCAGGCAGCCCTGCTGGATCACCATTGGCGCAGCCAGGCCGGCTTCGCTCCAGGCGCGCTCCACCGCCCGCACGTAACCCAGGCTGCTGCATGTGCCTTCCGTGGCCATCACCGCCACGTTGCCGGACTGCCCCACCGCCTCGAGCGCTCCCCGCGCGCCCGCCTCCACCACTCCCACCACGTAGAGCGGTATTCCCCACAGCCTGACCGCCTCCCGCAGGTCCTCGATCCCGTAAGCGGTGGCGGTGTTGCAGGCCACCACGATTGCCTTCACCGGAGGCTTGTCGCTGCGGGGAGAGGAAGCCTCCCGGCCGGGCCAATAGCGGGTCCCCAGCAAAAAGACGGCATCCTTGATTATCAGCTCCCGCAGGAACTCCGTCCGGCCCGCGGCCGGGTAGTCGCCGTAAGGCATGTTGGCCTGGTCGCCCAGATAGACAAACCGCTCCCGGTCGAAGTCGGGTACGCCGTCCGGGCTTTCAGCGCCGGAGTGGTTGTCGAAAAGGTCGAGGGTGAGGAGGGTGGAAAGCACGGTGAGGCCGCCGATGCCGGAGTCGAACACACCGATCGGCAGCTTATTCAGATCGCCGCGATAGGCCTGAGTGTCGAAACTGAAAGACTGCCCGCGGCCTTCGTGAGCGGTTCCGGCTACCGCGGGAAGTTCAGCGGCGAGCCGGCAGGCGAAAACGGCCTGCAGTAAGAGCGGCCCCAACAGCAGGCGGAATGTTTTTTTCGTCATTCTTCCGTCCCGGTCACAGCAGATGCAACTGGCCTTTTTTCAGGCTGTCCCGCCGGCGCCGGTAGAGAGCCCGCAGGCTCGCCAGCTCCTCGGGAGTGAACCCGCCGGCCAGAGGCTTGATCCGGCCGGCCACCGTCTCCAGCTCCTCCAGCGAGGCGGCGCAGTTGAGCTGGTCGAAAAAAGCGGGCCAATCGTCGCGGCCGAAGCTGCCCAGACTGGCGACGGTGGCGAAACTCCGGCGGTGGATCGGGCAAGGGCCCAGCTCCCTCAGAGCCCGGACGTGGTCTTCGGTGGGGTAGCCCTTATGCCGGGCGAAACCGTAACCCGGATATACCCGGTCGAATTCGCACATCAGCCGGTCGCGGGTGACCTTGGCCACGATCGAGGCGGCCGCGACCGACAGGCAACTGCCGTCCCCGCCGATCACGGCTTCCTGGGGCAGGTCGAGCCGCAGCACCATCCGGCCGTCCACGAGCAGGGCCTGGGGAGCGGTAGTCAGGTTCTGCACGGCGCGGTACATGGCCAGCAGGCTCGCGTTGTGAATGTTCAACCGGTCGATTTCCCCATGTTCAGCCCGGCCCAGGCCCACGGCCAGCGCCTTTTCACTTATTTCCTGATAAAGCTCCTCCCGCGCCTGGGCCGGCAGGGTCTTCGAATCGCGGGCCGCCGGGTAGGCGCAGCCGGGTTCGAAAATCACGGCGGCGGCCACCACCGGCCCGGCCAGTGGACCCCGGCCCACTTCGTCCACTCCGGCCACCAGCCGGCAGCCGCGCTCGTGGAAGCGGCGCTCGCGCTCGAGCATCCGCTCCAGGGTTTGCGCCTGTTCCAATGCGTGTTCCCGAGCGCGCCGGATTCTGCCGGCCAGGGCCTGAACCTGCTGGCGCGGGTCGGCTGACAGGGAGCCGAGCAGCTCCTCGGGAACGGTTTCATACTCCGCCAGCAGGGACTTGATGGCGATCACGCTGAGTTCGGAGAGGTCCATAGAAAAGCCTTGAGCTTTGAACGTGCGATCTTAACCTACAAAAGAAAAAGGCGGCAGGCAAGAAACGCCAGCCGCCTTCGGTCAATCCGGGAGAGCCGGTAGCGGACCGTCTCAGGATTTGCGTTCCCTGATCCTGGCCGCTTTGCCGGTGAGGTCGCGCAGGTAAAAGAGCTTGGCGCGGCGCACGCGCCCCTTGCGCACCAGATTGATGCTTTCGATGATGGGCGAATGGAGCGGGAAAATACGCTCGACACCCACTCCGTTGGAAATCTTGCGCACGGTGAAAGTCTCGTTCACCCCGCCGCCGCGGCGCTGCAGCACCACGCCCTCGAAGCTCTGAATCCGCTCCTTGTTACCCTCGCGCACCCAGATCTGCACGCGCACCGTATCCCCGGGAGCGAAATCGGGAAGTTCCCCTTCCTTTTTCAGATACGGCGCTTCGATGTCCACAAACTTGTTCATCGTTTCCTCTCTTGTCCACCGCCTGAACCGGCGGGAGTAATATAATCAGATCAATTGCAATATATTCTATCTAATTTGTCGTATTTATTCAAGCAAATCGGGCCGCCGCTCGCGGGTCATTTTTTCGGATTGTTCCTGCCGCCAGCGGCGGATTTTTTCGTGGTCCCCGCTGATCAGGACCTCGGGCACTCTCCAGCCCCGGTACTCCCGGGGCCGGGTGTAGTGGGGAGCGCCGAGCAGGCCCTCGGAAAATGAATCTCCCAGGGCGGAGTCGAAATCGCCGAGCACTCCGGGCAACAGCCTCACCACTGCATCGATCAGCACGGCCGCCGCCGGTTCGCCGCCGGTCAGCACATAATCGCCCACCCGGATTTCCTCATCCGCCAGATGCTGCGCCACCCGCTCGTCCACGTCCTTATAGTGTCCGCAGATCAGGATCAGGCGGTCGCAGAGGGAATAGCGCTCGCAACGCCGCTGGTCGAGCTTTTCACCGCGGGCGGACAGGAGCACCACCCTCGACTGCTCCGTCCGGGTCCGGTCGCCGGCGGATTGCCTGCACCACTCGACCGCCTCGAACACCGGCTCGGGCCGCAGCACCATCCCCGCCCCTCCGCCGAACGGTGAGTCGTCCACTGTCCCGTGCTTATCGACGGCGAAATCGCGCAAGTGCACGGCGCGATAGCTGACCAGGCCTTCCTGGGCCGCCCGGGCGAGCATACCGGCGGCGACCACGCCTTTGAAATAATCCGGGAACAGAGTTATGATGTCGATTTGCAGCATGGCCTCAGACATCCAGCAAGCCGTCGGGGAGCCTCACCAGCAGCCGGCCCGCTTCCAGGTCCACCGCGATCACGAACCGGTCTACCAGCGGCAGAAAGAAGCTGCCGCCATCGCCGCGGCGCACTTCCAGCAGGTCGTAGGGACCCAGGTTCTGCACCCCGTGTATGCGGCCGAGCTCTGCGCCGCCTTCATCCATTACCGGCAAGCCCACGAGCTCGTGGTGGTAGAAGGCGCCATCTTCCGCCGGCGGCAGGTCTTCCACGCCGACAAACAGCCGCCAACCCCGGATCGCCTCGGCCTGGCTGCGGTCTGCGATCGACTCGAACTTCACCAGGTAGCCGTTCTTGAACGGTCTGGCCCCGGCCACCTCGACCGGCTCCAGGCTCTCCTCGTCCGGCCCCAGCAGCAACCTGGCTCCGACAGCAAACCTCACCTCCGGCCTGTCCGTCGCCAGCTTGACCGAGACTTCGCCGCGGATACCGTGAGGCTTCACCACCTCGCCGACAACGAGATACTTCCTTTGGCTCACGACAACTTCCGTTTTGACGACGGCTGTCAGGATTCGGCCTGGCCGGTCTTTTCTTCAGCCGGCTTGCGAGCCGCGGCCCTGGCGCCCGCCTCTTCCTCGACTTCTTTTTTGCCGCGAATCTGGTGCCAGCGCTCCAGAAGCCCGGCCTGCTTGAGCAGACTGCCGACGGTGGCGCTGCAGGAAGCGCCGTTGCCGAGCCATTCGAAGATGCGATCTTCCTTGAGTCGGACCGTGTGCGGACTGGTCATCGGGTCGTAGAAGCCGACGAACTCGATGAACCGGCCGTCCCGCTTGACGCGCGAATCGACGACCGCCAGGCGGTAACACGGGCTCTTCTTTTTACCCATCCGGCGCAGCCTGATTTTTACTGACATGCATCCTCCACAGATTACTGGAATTCGTGCCTTCCACTGCCGCCCGAGCGCTCCCGGGGAGCGGGTCGGGAACCGTGGGGCACACTCCTCGCGGTTCTATTTATCTCTCGAATCTCAGTTGAACGGGTTCATCCCCCTGCCGGGCAGGCCCTGACCGCGGCGTCCTCCGAACAGGCCCATCTGCTTCATCATTTTCCGCATCTGGTCGAATTGTTTCAGCAGCAGGTTCACGTCCTGCACACTGGTACCGCTGCCGGCGGCGATCCGCCGGCGCCGCGAGGCGTTCAGGAGCCTGGGCTGGCGGCGTTCAGTGGGTGTCATAGACAGTACGATCGCTTCCAGCCGCTTGAACTTTTTCGGGTCGACGTCGACGTTTTTGAGCAGCTTGCCGCTCACTCCGGGAATCATTCGCAGGATTCCCTCCATGGATCCCAGGCGCTGGAGCTGCTTGAGGGTGGAGAGGAAATCCTCCAGGTCCATGTCGCCGCGGCTGGCCACTTTTTTTTCCAGCCGGTCGGCCTCCTCCCGGTCGATCCTCTCCTCGGCCTTCTCAACCAGCGAAACGATGTCGCCCATCTGCAGCAGGCGCGACACCATGCGTTCCGGATGGAAGGTTTCGAGCGCATCCAGGCCCTCGCCCACGCCGATCAGCTTGATCGGCACACCGGTGACGCCGAAGATCGACAGGGCCGCGCCGCCGCGCGCATCACCGTCGAGCTTGGTCAGGACCAGGCCGGTCAGGTCGAGCTGTTCGTGGAAAGCCCGGGCGATATTCACCGCTTCCTGGCCGGTCATCGCATCCACCACCAGCAGGATTTCCTGTGGGCTGACCGCCCTCTTCACCTCGGCCAGCTCCTGCATCATCTCTTCGTCAATCTGCAGCCGGCCGGCGGTGTCGATCAATACGGTGTCCGCCTGCCGCTGATTGGCATCGATCAGGGCATCGGTGACGATCTGCGCCACGGGCCGGCCGGTGTCCCGCGGAGTGAAAGTGGCGATACCGAGCTGGCGGCCGAGAGTGGCGAGCTGTTCGATAGCGGCCGGACGGTAGACATCCGCCGCCACCAGCAGGGGCTTGCGGCCTTGGGCCGCCAACTGGCGGGCCAACTTGCCGGCGGTGGTAGTCTTGCCGGAGCCCTGCAGTCCGCAAAGCATAATCACGGTGACGCCGCCGGCGCTGGTCTCCAGCGGCCGGGAAGAGCCGCCCAGCATCCCGACCAGCTCGTCGTGAACGATCTTGACCATCATTTGGCCCGGACTCACGCTCCGGACCACTTCGCGGCCGGCGGCCTTCTCCTTTACCCGGCCGAGAAAATCCTGGACCAGACGGTAGTTGACGTCCGCTTCGAGCAGCACGCGGCGGATTTCGCGCAGGCTTTCCTCGATCGATTCCTCGTTGAGCACGACCCGCCCGCCGAGCCTGCGGATTATTCCTTCCAGCTTTTCGCTGAGCTCATCGAACATGCTTCGGCATTCTCCGATACTACGGCTTTACCTGACTCTGCGCCGGACAAATTCAAAAGTTTATAATTTAAGCGTATAAGCTGGAAAAATCAATAGATTGGTAATATCGCCCGGCTGGAAGAAACCCGACAGGCAGGCAGTTCGCGACGGACAGTCCGGTTCCGCAGTCAGGGGCTGGAAGTCGCCACCACCACGTCCACGCTCGTTCCCCGCTCGACCGGCGTCCTTTCCAGGGGATTCTGGTCGATGATCCTGCCCGAGGGGAGGAAGCGGTCGAAGCGGAAAGAGACCTGGCCCATCTTCAGGCCAGCCGCTTCGAGCGCCGCCTTCCCTTCTTCGATCGTCTTGTCGATCAGCGAGGGGACCCTGGATTTCGGCAGGCCCTCGCTCACCATCAGCACTATTTTACTGCCGCGGGCCAGCGAGGTGCCGGCCGGCGGGTCGATTTTTATTATGCGGCCGCGGGGCATGCCGGGGTCGGAGCCGCTGAGGACGGAGTCCACGGCCAGCAGATTGCGCTCGACGAGTATCCTCCCCTGACGCTCGGTTAGGCCCACCACGTGGGGCACGGTAACTATTTCCGGTCCGAGGCTGAGGATCAGCTGGATCTGGCGGCCCCGCTTGACCAGCACTCCCGGCTCGGGGTCCTGCTTCAATACCTGCGAATCCGGCACCTCCGCATTGTACGTCTCGCCGTACACCGCAACCGCAAGGCCCGCCCCTTCGAGCGCCGAACGGGCATCCTCCAGCCTCTTGCCTCTCACGTCCGGGATTTCCACCGAACCGCCCCCGCCGGCAAGCTGCGGCAGGATTACCTGGTCGAGCACGAACAGGCCGAAAAA
>JAZDIG010000437.1:0-3891 GCA_043805105.1 Candidatus Glassiibacteriota bacterium
GTAGGCTTCACCCAGGTAATAATAGATTCCGGGGAACTCCGGCTTCTGGTCGACCACTTTCAGGAACTGGTTCTGGGCTTTTCCGAACTGGCCGAATTTCAAATATGCTACACCGAGCTTGAAGTCAGGTTCCACGTCGAACGGGTTGAGGTTCTTGGCGGACAGGTACTCCGAATAGATAGTCTGCAGGTCTTTGCCTTCGAGGAAGAGGGGTTGTTCGAGTTTGGCGAGGTTCTCGGCAAATATCTCTTCATCCGGCGTTTCTCCGGCGACGCCATAGCCGGATGAGCCGCTCGCGCCGTGACCCACCAGGGATTCCACGCTGTCTTGCAATTCCTGCGGCCCGCCCTCCATCACGATCTGCCTGAACTTTTCCGTATTCAGCGCGCCGCCGCCGCTGGACATCCGTTCAAGCAGGGATTTGGGTTTCTGGCTGACTACCTTCTTGGCGGTCTGGAACTGCTGGGTCACGAAGATCGCCAGAATGATGAGGAGCAGGAGGAAGATTGCGAAAACTATCGCCACGGGAGCCATGGGCCGTTCCTGATTTAAGATTCAGTAAAAATATAGCCACATCCGGTCTGGCGTGCAAGTCGAAGCCGGGGCCACGTGTTGACAAAGCGCAGGTAAGGACGTAAAGTTATACTGATTCAGCGAAAAGGCTCGATCTCGATACTTCCCCGGAGTCCAGCCGCTTGCTCAGCATCAAGAAAAACTTCAAGTCGGGTGAGATCATAGTCCGCGAAAATACGCTCGGCAACAGCGCCTACATCATCGATTCCGGAAGAGTCGAGGTAAGTAAGAATATCGGCAACCAGCGCATAGTCTTTACCACTCTGGAGAAAGGCATGATCTTCGGTGAAATGAGCCTGGTGGATAATTCGCCGCGTTCGGCTACCGTTACGGCCATCACCGATACCACGGTCACGGTCTTGAGTAAAGCCAATTTCCAGCAGTTTCTCAAGCAGAATACGGCCGTGTCCACCATTTTCAGGGTACTTACAGACAGGCTGCGTGAAACCGATGTTATGGTCTGCCCTTTGCGCCTGACCAATTTTTACTACAGTCTGGCCAGCCTCATCTACTACCTGTCGCGCTCGAACGGCCAGCGCGTGGGCGACGAGCTGAGGATCGAGGAAAAATTTCTTATCGATGAGTGTTGCACGATTCTTGCCATCGACAGGAGTTATATCGAGAAAGTAGTCAACCGTCTGGCATTCACCAAGCTTATCAAACTGGAGAAAGACTATCTTAAGGGTATCGAGAACCGGTACATTTTCATTCCTTCGGAGGAACTGTTTTACCAGTTCGTCGAGTTCCTGAAACGCCAATCGGTGAAAGAGGACGGGGAGGAGAACGAAGACTTCAAGATGTTATCCGACAATGAGTTCTCGGTGTTGAGGGTGCTGGTGGATAACATTGCCGATTACCAGCCGGAAACGGGCAGGAATTCGACAAACTACGAAAGATACTTGGATACGGCCAAAGATCTGGCTAAAATTTCGACGGAAGAAGCCGATAAAATAATTCAGAAGCACGTAACCAGCGGGCTGTTCAAATTTACCGTCGATACGGAAAATCAGACCCGTCTGCTGGTTTGCAACCGGCCGGAGGAACTCGAAAAAGATCTCGCCAGGCAGGCCGGCCTGAGAACGCTCCAGAAAATGGTCAACCTGTTGAAAACTCTGGCGTCCAATTGAGCATGATTATATATCTTTATATTCGCTAACTTGGTTCATCGCCTGACCTAAAGCGTATTATCAGAGATTCCGATGGGCAAGAAGAAGTGCGAATGCGAGGCCGGGGCACCGGCCTGGCTTACTACTTTCAGCGACCTGATGTCGCTGCTGCTGTGCTTTTTCGTGCTGATCGTGTCCATGTCTTCCACCTCTCCGGACGCATTCGAGAAGGCCAGCGGCTCACTCCGCGGCTCGCTCGGTATCCTCAGCGAAGATCCCTCCACCATGGAGCTGGTCACGGTAATCGTCCCCAAGGTCGCAGATGTTGACATGGGGGAGATCTCGACTGCCATCAGTAAGCTGCAGGACTTCGTCGAAACACAGAAGCAGCAGGAAAGCATCAAAGTCGTGATCACTTCCGACGGCATATCGATCAGGATACTCACGCCGATACTATTCGACCCCGGCCTGGCTGAACTGCGGCCGGAGGGCATGCCGTACCTGGCGAAAGTTTTCGACATCTCCAAGGGCTGGAATAACACTCTCCGGGTCGCCGGCCACACCGATGACCTGCCGATCACCAACGGCATGTTCGATTCCAACTGGGATTTATCCTACGCCAGGGCCAGAAACGTCATCCTTTTCGGCATCAATTATTCCGGTGTCGAACCGAAACGTTTTTCCGCGGTCGGTTATGGCGAATACAGACCGGCTTATCCGAATGACTCCGATGAAAACCGGAGGAAGAACAACAGGATAGAAATCTTTATAGAATATGGAATTATTCCGGATCCCTTGACCTGAAACTTGAGAGCCCAACCAGGGGGAACCATGAAAAATTGCCCGGTGTGCTTCGCTGAAGTCAATGACAGTGCGATAAAGTGCATGCACTGTCTCAGTTTTATCAAACCAAAGACCAACGAGGGGCAATTCTGGGGCACCGGGCTGATGGTGGCGGGAATCCTGATCGGCATATTCAGCTACGTATCATACCTTCAGCACGCGGAAAGCCTCTGGCTGCAGGTGATGATCGTGGGAATTTTCCTGGCTTATCTGGGATTCATCGTCTACGGAGTCGGGACGTTTACGAGCTGGTTCAAGCTCAAGATAAAAGTGGGCGAAACGGACCCCGGAGAAGGGAAAAAACTGTGTATCTTTTGCGGCAGTGTGATCCATGAAAAAGCAATCAAGTGCAACAATTGTTTCGGCTACCTGCGTCAGGAGCGAGGTAAAATTCTGGCCACTTTCGCGATAGTGAGCGGAATCCTGATAATGACCACGGCTTATATCGTAAGCCTGGCGAGAAACATTCAGCAGAGCGGAACCTACATGCAGGTGGGATTCTTTGTTATCGTGGCCGGTATTATGATATTCATGCTGCTGGCGCTTCGCAACAGGTATTCCGACGGAACCTGATTTTTGCGTGACCCGAAAGAAAAACCCGTCGGCCGGAGAATCGGCTGACGGGTTTTTTATTGGCCCTTAGTACAGGTTTTTTAAATATGGTCACATTGTACTCAATTGAATTCCCCTGTGATTACGCCGAATCATATGCCTGGTGTTATTTTTATCGCAGGGGCGGACCCATGTGTCCGCCCATCGCTGGTAAATCCGGGCGCACACGCGGGTGCGCCCCTACATGGGATCATATATTTTTGGGCAATGCTCGAATTACGAACACAAAATTGAGGCCCGGCAAGTATTATACGGCAACTCGCCCGCTGGAATCATAAAAAACGTCACCGTAATTGAGAATTAGAGCACTAAGTGGTTTCGCGCTCCATCACCTTGCCGGCCAGGGCCACCACCCAGCTCCTGGGAAAAAGGCGGGTGACCAGGGCCGCCGCCACGCCCTGGCCCGGGTAGACCGTGGTTTTCCGGCCGAGGTTTTTCAGGGCGAGCTCGACGATCCGGGCCGGATCGTCCATTTTCAGCTCGGGCGACACCTTACGCTTGAACTTCCGGGGGTTGGCCACCTCGTGAAATTCGGTGGCAGTGCGGCCCGGGCAGAGGTTCAGCACGTCCACGCCGAGTCCTTTCAGCTCGCCGGCCAGACTCTCGCCCAGAAAGAGGTCGAAGGCCTTGGTGGCGGTATAGCAGGCGCTCCAGGGTCCCGGGAAAAAACCCAGCACCGAACTGACCAGGATCACCGCGCCCCTGCCCCGCTCGACCATCGCCGGCAGGAAGCGGCGGGCCAGGGTGGCGTAGGAGG
>JAZDIG010000438.1:0-12888 GCA_043805105.1 Candidatus Glassiibacteriota bacterium
GTCGATCATCAGCAGCAGCTCCATGAAATTGTCCGCCGGAGGGTTGGTCGGCTGAACTACGAAACAGTCCAGGCCGCGGATGTTTTCCAGGATCTTGACAAAAATTTCCCCGTCGCTGAACTTCTTCACCTCCACCCGGCACAGCTCCATCCCCTGCGATGCCGCGATCGCTTCGGCCAGCGGACGGTTGGCGTTACCCGTGATTATTTTGAGATCGATGTCTGAGAACATGAAACCCGTTTGCTTGATCTCTTAATAAACCGGGCCGCTTCTTTCTTCGGCCCGGTTGTGACTGCTGGCTGGGGCGGCAGGATTCGAACCTGCGGATGCGGGATCCAAAATCCCGTGGCTTACCGCTTGCCGACGCCCCAATGTCACCCGCCTGGACTGCCAGGCGCAGGAGGTGAAACGATATTGAAAAAATTGGATTCTAAAAATAAAAGTTAAATTAATACCTGTCAACCTATTTCAGGATCGGCTGTCTGTTTACGGCGGCGAGGCGGATTCGGCTTGAAATATAAGAAAAGCTGGAGAGTCAGGCTGACGAGGGTTGACCTTCTGGCCGATTCACATGCTCTTGGCAGCCGGGAAAGTGATAATTTTCAAACAAGGGGCGTTGAAATTCTGTTTTTCAACGCCCTCTTAAAGTGGAATAAACATCAGGGCCCAGGCGATACCAAGGCCGAGCTGGATAATGAAATGTATTACACCGTAGCGCAAGTAGGTGGAAACGCCGCAGGCGAGGCTCGTACCCTGACGGTCCCGGAGGTCCGCCAGCTTGAACTTGTCCAGCAGCACGAACCCGGCGGTGGCGGACCAGACGAAGAGGCTGGACCCGGCGCAGATACTCGCGGCGAACGCCACCGCCAACTCGCTGCGGAACCCCGCCAGGGCGCTGCCCGGGCCGGAAACTGCCTGGAGCACCGGCAGCATCGCCGCCGCGGTGGGACCGGCCGAGAAGATTCCGGTCAGGACCGCGGTCAGGGCCATCACGGCCAGGAGAAGGCTCCGCGGCTCCGCGATATTGTCGCGCAGGGCGGCGGCTGTCCACTCCAGTATTCCGGTATTAGCGGCCAGCGAGGCGATAAAGAGGAACGAGCCGATAGCGAACACCGGAGTCAGCACGTAGCCGCCCAGGCTGTCCACGCCCCGCAGGCGGTGGGTAAAGATGATGCCCAGGGCCAGACCGACCAGGGCCGGGATTTCCGGCGGCACACGGGTAGCCGGGAACACTATCCAGGCCACGAACATCGCGGCGAAAATGATGGCCAGGCGGCGGAACAGCGGACGGTCTACTGACTGCTCCTTGTAATGCTCGATCAGCTCCTCCACCCGCCTCTCGCGCTCCTCGCGGTTTTTAGAACGGATTTTCCAACGGTTAACCAAGCGATGGTTCAGAACGTGAAAAGCGATCACTGCGAGCATCGTGACCGCGAACAGCGGCCAGGCCTGAAACAGGTAGTCGTGGAACGTGGTCAGGCCGGAGGTCATGATCAGGATTGCGGGAAAATCGCCGATCGGAGTGGCTGCTCCGCCGATGTTCGAGGCGGCCAGGATCAGCGCGAACAGTGCAGCGACAAAACCCCGGTTGAGCCGCATGCCGCCGAGTATAAGAAAAGTCACCGGCAGGATCACCATCACCGCAGTCAGGTTGTTGAGCAGACTGGAGACTGCGAATAACAGAATGCCGAACAGGAAAAGCACCGCCACTTTCCGTCCGTGCGAGAACCGCAGCAGACGGATCGCCAGGACCTCCATGATCCCGGTGCGGACTATCAGCTGGGTGAAAATGTCCAGGGAGACGAAGATGACCAGGATGCCCCAGGGGATGCCGGCCAGCACTTCGGGAAGGCTCACCAGTCCGGACAGCGCCAGCACCGCGCCGATAAGCGCGGCCGACAGCACGAGTACGAACGTGGTATGGGGCTTCAACTGATTTTTCCCTCTACGGTCCGGGCTTCACCGGGTGATTAAGCAGGATTTAATGAAGAAATTCACCTCTTGAAGGCGTGGTTTTCTTTGTAATTTAATATCTTAGATCGGGTTAGAAAACCACTTTCAATCTTTAGCTGGGGCACACCGGTTTGAAAAGTATGACTTACTACTTGCGCAGGAGGAAGGTACCTTTCAGGTCTTTCAGGATTGTCACGCTCCCCACGATCACGACGAAGAATTCAAGTCGGCCCAGGAACATACCGGCCGTCTCCGCCCATAACACGGTTGAGGACGTTTTATAAGATGTAACACCGATGGATAAACCCACGGTACCCAGAGCGGAGGCAAATTCGAACAGCGCTTCCTGGAGGGAATAGCTGCTGGCCGCGAGTATACAGACTCCGATAAGATAGACTGTCAGATAGGTAAAGACGAAGATGCCGATTTGCCTGAACAGATTGTCACCGACAAAAACCTTCTGCTCGCCGGACCAGAAAATGTCGGCGCTGATCGCCCTTCTGGGCAGGAAAGATTGCCTGACTTCCCAAAGAACACCCTTGAAGAGAGCGTAGATCCTGAACTGCTTGATGCCGCCCGCAGTGGAGCAGGTGCCTCCTCCGATCAGCATCAGACAGGTCAAGATTAAGACTCCAAGAGAATTCCAATTGGTATAACTTACCGTGGAGAAGCCGGTTGTGGTCAGGGCGGTCACGGTTTCAAAGGCCGCCACCCGGATACTTTTAGCGAGGCTGGGATAGATTTGCGAGCTGGTTAGCACCAGCACCAGGGCGAAACTGACCGGAATCAGCAGCGCCATCAACCGGATTTCACCGTCCTTGGCCGCCAGGGCGAATTTCCCGCGCAGCAGAAGCCAACTGGTTACGAAATTCAGATTTCCCAGGATCATCAGGGCGATTGTCACGGCTTCGATGGCGGCCGAATCCCAGTAACCGATACTCTCGTTATGCGTGGAGAAGCCGCCGGTGGAAAGCGCCGTAAACGAATGGTTCACGGCATCGAACAGGCTCATCCCGGTCAGGCGGTACGCTGTTATGCCCACGGCGACATACCCGCTGTAGATCATCAGCACGAGCTTGGCCGATCTGCGCACGTTTGGAGCCAGCTGCTGGCTTCTTCCTTCCGCGGAGGACAGTGCGTAACCGGACGGACCGGTGATCGCGGAGAGCATGATTATGGCAAAACCCGCGCCCCCGGCCAGCTGCATCGTACTCCGCCAGAGGAGGATCGCCGGGGATACTTTGTCGGTGTTCACCACTGTCAGGCCGGTGGTCGTCCAGCCGCTGACCGATTCGAAGACCGCCCGGGTGAAATCGAAGCCGGCGGAGACCTGGAAAGGCCAGGCGGAGACAAGGCAGACTATCCCCCAGCTCAACACGACAATTACGCCGCCGTCGCGCAGGTTGAGAACCACCTCGCTGTCTTGGGCCGGCCGCAGCCGCCGCCATAAGGCATACCCGGTAATTATCAAGGCTCCTGACGGCGGCAGAAAGGCGAAGACTTCCCGGAAGCCGCCCGGCTGAGTCAGGGCAAAGATCAGAGGAACCAGCAGCAACAGCCCGGAGAAACAGAGAATGATACCGAGATAGGCTAAAATGAGGCTGTAACGCTGGCGGAAATACTGGTACCTGTCCATGACCCACCCTTAACGGCCTTCACCGGTGACCGCTTTCAGCGCCCGTCCCAAGGTCTCGGCCAGGGTTATCAGAATAATCCGGTCGCCATTACACAGTGCTGTCCCTCCCCGCGGAATAATCGTCTCGTGGTCCCGGATCACAACCCCGACCAGGGAATTTTCGGGAAGAGATATTTCCTGAAGGGCTTTGCCTATAACCGGATAGCCGTCCCTGATCTGAACCTCGGTGATATTGATCTTTCCTCCTCCCAGAGGAGAAAGGTTCGTGATACCATCGAACATGAGCCGCTGCTCGATAAGCTCGGCGATAATCCCGGTTGTCGAAAAAGCCGGGATCCCCAGCTTGCGGAAGACCTCCTCGTTCTCCGGGTCGTTCACCATCGCGATCGAACGGTTTATCCCGAAGTGCAGCATGGCGATCTGGCAGATTACCAGGTTGTTCTGGTCGTGAGGGGTCATGGCCAGCAGGACGTCCATCTCGATCGCTCCGGCGTCCTCTAACGTCGCGGAATAACTGCCGTCTCCCTGCACCACCGTTGCGTTCAGCTCACGGGACAACTGGACACATTCTTCCGGCTCGTTATCGACCACTGTCACGTGGTGACCCTTCGAGATGATGTCACGGCTGAGGTAATAGAGGCTCTTGCCCTCGCCAACCAGCATCACTTTCATTCTTTGTTCTCCAGGGGTTCGACACCGGAAAAGACCAGCATTTCGAGGAACCTATCGGCGGCAATGTCGGTGGGGCAGACAGTGCGGATACCGAGCTTGCTGTAAAGCTCCTCTTTCTGGGGATCGTATACGCGGGCCAGGACCAGCGGCACGTTGAACATTTTTTTCGCCACCTGGGCCACGAACAGGTTGACATTGTCTTCGTGCGTGGTGCAGATGATGAAATCGGCTTTTTCGATCTTCGCCTGCTTGAGAACGGAAATGCGCGCGGCATCGCCCTGTATCTTGAAACCGCTGAAATCCGAGGCCAGGGCCTGAAATCTCGATTCGTCCTTGTCGAGGACCACCACACTTTTCCCACGCCGGCTGAGAAAATTGGCGACGCGGGAACCGAGTCTTCCGCAGCCGACCACGATCACATATTCCGCCGGTGTCATCGATGGCTCCCTGAGTGCGTCCGCGCGCTGTCCGTTTCCACCGGAGGCTCATCCAGCATGATACTCCCTCTCCTCTGGAAGCTGGTAGTGCGCTCCAGATTCATCATCGCCGGCTTATAGCTCGGATCGATATCCAGCGCGGCCCGATAGAATTTCCGGGCATCCGGCAATCTGTTTTTCAGCTCCAGCATCGCTCCCATCAGATTATAAGGCTCGGGTCTTTCCAGGAAGTCGGTGAGAGCAGTTTTAATATTATACGCGGCCTGTTCCAGCTGGCCCTCGTTGATCTGTTTTTTAATCAGTTCGAACCGGGCGCGGGGATCGGCGGATCTGTTCTCGTTTTGCTCCGCTTCTTTTTCGTTCAGGACGCAATTGACCAGCTCCCTCAATTCAGTCGAGGTGAAAGGTTTCTGGATGAAATCGGCCGCTCCCAGCTTCATGGCTTCCACCGCGGACTGGACCGTCCCATGGGCGGTAAGGATGATTACTTTGGTTTCCGGCCTGAGCTCCCGCACTTTTCTCAATACCTCGATACCGTCCATTCCGGGCAGCTTGAGGTCCAGCAGAATCAGGCCGAAGGCTTTTTCCCCGAGAATGGCCAGGGCTTCCTCGCCGTTCACAGCCGAGCTGGTTTCGCACTCCATCGACTCCAGGGCCGCGGCCACCGTGAGCCGGATGTTTTTCTCATCGTCCACGATCAGAATCGATTTGTCGTTCATTTTTCGGACCTCCCGTTTGCCGCTGAACCCGGCAAGGTGAAATTGAAAGTGCTCCCTTTACCCGGCATCGAATCCACCCAGATAGTTCCCCGGTGCGCTCGGACAATCTCTTTGCAGATCGCCAGACCCAGACCCGATCCCTCGGACTTGGTATCTCCCTTTATCTGAACGAACTTGTCGAAGATCCTGGACTGGTATTCAATCGGTATCCCCGGGCCGTTGTCGCTTACCGAAATCTGTACCTGATCGCCGATACTGGCGGCGGAGAGGATTATTTCCCCATTCCCGGGGACGTAACGCAGCGCGTTGGACAGAAGGTTTGTCAGCACCCAGGTGATCTTGTTGACATCGGCTTTCACTTTCGGCAGCCCGGCGGACAATTCAGACCTGAGAGCCACGCTTTTTTCGGCGGCCTGGTTATTGAATACCGAGATCACTTTGTCGAACAGCGTCTGCAGCGGACAGTACTGGAAGTCCATGGAGACATTGCCGGATTCTATTTTAGACAGATCCAGCAATTCGTTTACCAGTATCTTCAGCCGCCTGATCTCATCCCTGGTCGTATTCAGCAGCAGCTTGCTCTTTTCATCCAGCGTTTCATAGGCTCTCTCCAGCAGGAGATCGACACTCATCCCCATGCTGGTCAATGGAGTCCGCAGCTCGTGGGAAGCCGCCATAATGAACTCGCTTTTCAAGCGGTCGAGTTCCTTGAGCCGGGTAATGTCCCTGAACAGCGCCACCGCGCCCAGCAACTCCCGGCCCTCGCCGAAAATCGGGCTGATAGTGAATGAGTAGTACTGGGTTTCTTCATTCTTTACGACTGAAACCACATTCATTTCATCGTTTTCCCTGGGAGTTTTACCCTGGCTGACAGTGGCGGCCAGAACCTCCAGCAGCCGGCGGTCGTTGACCAGCTCCTGCACCGCCAGGCCGGTCAGAAGTCCGTTCTCCGCGCCGAATATCCTCCGGGCGGGCGAGTTGAGATTGGAAATCCTCAGGTCGGTATCCAGGACGATTATCCCATCCTTGATGCTGCCGAGGATGGCTTCGCTCTTTCTTTTTTCCGAGACGATCTGCTCGATGTTGAGGCTGTGGAAGTGGTCGAGCTTTTCCGCCATCAGATTGAACTCGACGGCTAACTGCCCCAGCTCGTCATTGGTTTCGGTAGGGACCCTGACACTGTAGTCCCCTTGCGCGACTATCTTGGTGGCCTTCACGATTCGATGCAGGGGGCTGACCAGCCTGGTCGAGAGGGTCAGGCTGAATATCAGGCCCAGCAGCAACCCGATCACACCCACGCTGATTGTGGAAATCATCGTCTGGGCCGCCATCTGCTCGGCGTTCCGGCTGGCCTGAAACATGGTATTCTGGTTGATGTCCCTCAGCCCGACCACCTCGGCGCGCACCTGGTCGCTCACCTGGAGAAGGTTCTGCTGATAGTAGAGATTTGCCTCGGCAGGGTTCCCGGAATACAATTTTTTCAGTTCGGAGAAGCCGGTAACATAGGTATAGTAGTTTCCCTCGATTTTTTTCAGCAGCTCCCCTTCCCCTTCGATCGTTATGTTGTCCTTGGCCCTGGCCAGCCACTGAAGGAACTCGGACTGGTATTTCAGGAAGTTGTCCTCGCCTGTTTGTCCCTGGCCTGAAAGAAAAAGCAGAATTGCGCTGTTCTGCCGCTCAAGGCTGTTTCTCATATTTTCCGCAGCGGAGATACTGCGGTAATTCTCTCTGAGGATCGCCTCGCTGGCTTTACCCAGGGAGGCCAGGTTCAGCACCGCCCAGCCGATAACCAGCCCCATCAGGACCAGAGTGATGCTGTAGCCGAGGAGTATTTTTTTGCGCAGGCTCATGATGGCACCTTTTGGGATGAATTTGTCTCAGGAGTCTCGAGATTCATCTGCTTTTTTGAATCTACCTGATTTCGGTGCCAGAAAGAAGGGACAGGCCCGGTGATCCGGCGTTGAACAAAAACTGTTAACCCTTTGTCTGCCAAGCACGAGAATGTCGCCATGGGCGCCGCAGGAGAAGATCTCTCCCCCGACATCCGGGCTCGAGCTGTGAAGAAACGGACAGACCTTTTCGAGCAGCGCAGCCGGCCTGTTCGAGGTGTCGAGTCTGTCCACGGCCTCCGACAGCCGATCCAGCGAGCGAAGCCTGTCGTTATCGGCCGGATGGAGAATGTAATCCACGCCATCTTGATCGAGCCTCTCTATCAGCCCGCGGTTTATGGAGTACAGAATCACCAGCAGCGGCTTATCGCGGGTCAGTCGGTTGCTTTTCAGCACACGGCACAACTGGAGAATCTCCCGGCCGGCGTCCCCCTCGGCTTTCTCGAGTTCGATAGCCACCAGATCATAGCTCCCGCTCATCGCTTCGCTCAGGCACGAGACTGCGTCCGGCACTCGTACGATTCGGCTGCTCCGGCTTACCGGATCACTCATATCCTTCCCGGAGCACAGTAATATCGAGCCGATCCGGTGTTCCTTGTTCAATACCGAAGACAATTTCCGGGCTCCTGCTGAGGGGTGGGTCGCCGTCTGCTCTCGTCAATTACTTCCGAACGGCTGACAGAGGCTCAGGCAAAAGAGATGCCATTGTCTTAGATTGTTAATAATCAAAGACTTATGGCGATTTATAGAATGAAGTGGCATTGTCTAGCAGCGGAGTTACTGCATTTTGCAGACGATTGATATTGCAGATTGCAGGATGGGTCAGTTCAATAGATACTTCTTGCGTTTTCTCCAGAGAGTGGCCGGGTCGATCCCGAGCCTGTGCGCCGCCTCCTCCAGCGAATGCGACCTGGCCAGTACGAGCCTGATATGGTCTTTTTCGAGCTCCGAGAGGGTCTTCAGGTCGACTGACTCGTGTGTCCGCTGTTTATATTCCACCAGGTAGGGTGGAAGATCGCCGGCGGTGATTACCTTTTCCCGGGAAAGTATCGTGCACCGCTCCACCACGTTGATCAGCTCGCGGACGTTCCCGGGCCAGGGATAGGAGTTCAGAATCAGGGTCGCTTCCTCGCTGAATCCCTCTGCAGGTTTGCCGTTCACTCTGGCGAATCTTTTCAGGTAATGGTCGGCGATGATTTCTATGTCTTCCGGACGCTCCCGGAGAGGAGGAATGAGGATCTCGACCACGTTTATCCGGAAATACAGGTCCTGGCGGAACTGCCCCTCGCTCACCATCTCGCCAAGATCGTGGTTTGTCGCCGAAATTACCCGCACATCGACCTGGATCGGTTTCGGCTGACCGATCTTCTCGAACTCCCGGTGCTGGAGAAAATGGAGGAATTTGGCCTGAACTGCCGGCGAAAGGTCGGATACCTCATCCAGGAAAACCGTACCGCCGTCCGCCAACTCGAGCTTGCCGGTTTTATCGCGCAGAGCCCCGGTGAAAGAGCCTTTGACATGGCCGAACAGATCGCTCTCGAGCAGGCTTTCCTGAAGCCCGGCGCAGTTGACCGTAATAAAATCCGCTTCATTTCTCGAACTCCAGCCATGAATCAAACGGGCCAGCACTCCCTTGCCGGTCCCGCTTTCCCCGCTGATCAGCACCGTGGCGTTCGAGTCTGAGACCTGTCTGGCGGTTTCGAGGATTTTCCTCATCCGGCCGCTGCGCGTGATAATTTCCCCTTCCCGGATAATCCCCTTCAGAGAATCGATCTGGCTTTCCAGCGCCCACATCCTCTCAATCTTGCGCAATACGTGCGTGATCTGGTCCGGGCTGAACGGTTTGGGCACATAATCGAAGGCGCCCTCTTTTATCGCCTGCACTGCCGTGTCGATTGCAGCATAGGCGGTAATTACCACGACGTATACCCGCCGGCCGCTGTCGATGATCTTTCTCAGCACCTCCTGGCCGTCGATGTCGGGCAGCCTGAGGTCCAGCAGCACGACTATCGGGTCGGTTTTTTCGATAAGTTCGAGGGCCAGAGCTCCGCTTGTCGCACAGTGAGTCTCGTATCCCAAATCGCTCAGATGAATGTCCAGAGTGGTCAGGATACTCCGGTCATCGTCGATCAGCAGGGCTCTTTTCGCCGCCGTTTTTCGCTTGCTCATGGCTGGTACGGTTACTGATTGTTCTTCGACTGCGATTTGAACAATCGATAGAAAACATTAACTGCATTAAAAACAATAATGCCAATAAACCGGTCCAGGAAACTTTAACACCAAGGATAATATAATTCAAGGCCGGGCGGAGACATCTTTTACGTTTGAAATGTTTGGACAGCCGGCGCCGGAACGCTTATTTATTCTGCATTCGCATAACCTGCATGACCATATTCGAAGGCTCGATCCATTCAATCCGATAGACCGTAAAAACCGGAAGGCAGGCAGACGATGAAAATCAGTTGGGAGCCGGTGAGCCTTATTCCCCGTCATACGTTCAAGATCGCCCGCGAAGAGCTGACCGGAGACCGTTTCGACAACGTGATCCTGCGGCTGGAGCACGAGGGCGTGACCGGCTGGGGCGAAGCCGCGCCGTTTTTCATCTACGGCGAAAACCAGCGTACCGTGATCGCCGCGCTCGAAACCCTCAAGCCCCTGATCGAACGCTGGGACGACCCCTGGAAAGCCGAGAGCCTGATGGAGGAGCTGGACGCGGCGCTGGAGTGGAACTATGCGGCCAAGAGCGCAGTGGACTGCGCCCTCTACGACATCCAGGGCAAGATCGCCGGGCTGCCGCTGTACCGCCTGCTGGGTCTCGACCCGGCCCGGGTTCCCCTCTCCTCGTTCACGATCGGGATCGACACTCCGGAGGTCGTCCGCCAGAAAGTGCGCGAGGCGGCCGCCTGCCCGCTCCTGAAAATCAAGGTTGGAGGGCCGCAGGACCTGGAAACGCTGAAGATAGTGCGCGAGGAGGCGCCCCAGGCCGCTATCCGGGTGGACGCCAACTGCGGCTGGCAGCCGCACCAGGCGCTACGGATGATCGAGGAGCTGGCCGGCTACGGCGTCCAGTTCGTGGAACAGCCCCTGCCGGCGGCCAACGTCGAGGGCCAGCGCTGGCTGCACGAGCGCAGTCCCCTGCCCCTGATGGCCGATGAGTCCTGCGAGCGGCTGCACCAAGTGGCCGCCTGCGCCGGGAATTTCAGCGCGATCAACATCAAGCTCTCCAAGTGCGGCGGCATACGTCATGCGCTCAAGATGATCGCCGCCGCCCGCTCCCAGGGACTGACCATCATGCTGGGCTGCATGCTCGAATCGAGCGTACAGATCACCGCCGCCGCGCAGATCAGCCCGCTGGTGGATTACGCCGACCTGGACGGGGCGGCGCTCTTGGCCAACGATCCGTTCAGCGGGATGGAGTTCGACAACTGCCGGATGGTTCTGCCCGCCGGCCCGGGCCTGGGAGTGAAGCGCCGCTGAACGGCTCCGGCCGGGATCAGTCCTTCCGTTTGATCAGACTGAAGGCGGTCTGCTTCAGCGTGAGCGTGAACAGCGACTTGTCCAGGCTGAAAAGGGCCAGGCCGTTTTCGGTGGGGATCGTCTCCGGCGGCCAGGTGAACGAGGCCACCCGGTTGGCGATCAGGTTGTTGGTGTAAAGATCGTAAACCGCTATTTCCTCCGGATTGGCCGAAACCAGGTAGCGCTGCCCGCCGTATTCCGCCCCGGGCAGGGTTTCGGCGAAGCGGGCGCTCCAGTAACCGGCAGGCGGGTTCATTTCACCCAGCGCCAGTTCGCCGGTCAGCCGGAACAGCCAGCGGTCCCCGCCATCGCAGACTTGGGCTCTTTCGTCCCGGAAGAGCGTATCGGCCGCCTGAGCGGAGTCGCCTGCCCCCACCTTCGTGAACTGCCGGTAACTCTCCAGCCAGGCCTGCCAGGCCGTTTCGGCCGGCAGAAGGGCCGCTGATATCACCGGATTTCCCTCCTCGCTTTCGCCCCGGCTGCAGGTGCGGTACAGGTCGAAAAACAGCCCGATTCCCATCTTTTCCAGCAGAAAGTCCGTGTAAAGCCCGGCCGCCGGATAGGAGAACGAGGCGTCCTGGGCCAGGAAACAGCGCTCGTCCAGGAGCGAATCGACCGCCGCCAGACCGCTCTGCATCAGGTAGTAGCCCAGGTCGGCGATCACCTCCCGGTCCTGGCCGCCCCGGCCGCCCAGGGCTACCGCGATCCCCTCCCGCAGCAATTGATGGGTCACGGCCGGCACGTTTTTCAGCCGGTAGTTCACCAACAGGTGCACCACCTCGTGGTAGTGGCAGCTGTAGGTGGAGACCACGTAATCGTGGCTCAGCACCCCCATGCCCCTGATCCGCCAGCCGGTGAGCTGTTCGATGCGGTCCTGGTCGCGGCAGAGCACGTAGTAGATTTTTTCCCGGGCCAGCCGCTGGCGGTCTTCTTCCGGGACACCCAGGGTAGTGCCAGCCTCGGTCACGAAACCGTCCAGGCTCCGGGCCGCCTCGGGGTGGAAAGAATTGGGATCTTCCACCAGGAAAATGAAATAATCGCTGGTAATTTTCTTGAAATTCCGGCTGAAATAGTAAACCGGGGTGATAAACCGGCCGTCTTTGAAATAAAACGCCCGCTCCCGGTTCTGCTCCGGCAGGCCGAGAGTCACCAGGGAATAGCCGCCGCCCAGGTTTTCGGTCTTCAGCTCGTACCTGCCGGCCAGCACCGCCCGAGCTTGCGCGGGCTCGAGCCCGCAGCCGATCAGGAACTTGTGCTTGACTCCCTCGTAAGAAATTCCCAGCCGCCGGGAGCGGGCGAGCTCATCCGGGTGAGGCCAGAAGGTTAGGCTGTCGCTGTTTTCGGCCAATTGGCGTACGAAGCGGCGGGCGGCGGCGTTGCCGAGGCTCTGGCCTGATGATGGTCCGGCGGCAAACAGGAAGGCGGTGAGAAAAATAATCGTGCGCATAACGAATTACTCCGGATATTCAGCCCCTTACATCAGGCTCGAAGGATCGCGGTCGAGCACCACCCGCTGGCCGCTTCGGGCCGAGGGCTTTACGTGGGAGGCGATCCAGCCGCCCACCCGCCCGATTTCATCCGGCAAGGCGCTTTTCACGATCAGGTGCCAGCGGCACCAGCCCCGCAGCCTCTCCAGCGGACAGGGCGCGGGACCCACTACCAGCGGGGGACTCTCCCCGTACTGCCCGTGCACCCACTGCTGGATCCGGTCGGCCGACTCGCAGGCGAAGCGCTCCAGTTTCTTTTCATCGCGGCCGGAAAAGATCACGTTCAGCAGCTCGACATAAGGCGGGTACTGTGCCTCTTTTCTCACGGCCAGCTCCTTGCGGGCGAACGCCTGGTAATCGTGGCGGATGGCGGCCCGGACCGCCGGATGGTCGGGCCGGAAGGTCTGGATCACCACTTCGCCGCCGTGCTCGCCCCGGCCGGTGCGGCCGGCCACCTGCGCCAGCAGGCAGAATGTGCGCTCGGCGGACCGGAAGTCCGGCAGGTTCATCGCCGTGTCCGCATTGACCACCCCCACCAGCCGGACGTTGGGGAAGTCCAGGCCCTTGGCGATCATCTGC
>JAZDIG010000439.1:0-4905 GCA_043805105.1 Candidatus Glassiibacteriota bacterium
CAGTTTTTGCACCGCCCAGCTCAGCGAATCCGCCAGGGTCACCCGGCCCTCGGCGTCCGTATTGCCCACCTCGATCGTAATCCCGTTCATCGAGCGCACGACATCGTCCGGCTTGTAGCTCCTGCCGCTCGGCATGTTCTCCACCGCGGCCACCACCGCGGCGCAGCGGACCGGCAGGCGCAGCCGGGCGATGAGCGCGATCGCGTTAATCACCACCGCCGCCCCGGACATGTCCATTTTCATCGTCACCATATGTTCGCCGGGCTTGATATTGAGCCCGCCGCTGTCGAAAGTAACTCCCTTGCCCACCAGCACCAGCAGCCCGTCCCCCCGGACCTTCCCGGCCGGTTCGTAGACGATTTCGATGAAGCGGGGGCCGTGACCGCTGCCCCGGCCGACAGCCAGGGCGGCCTCCATCTTTTCCTTCTTCATCTGTTTTTCGTCCAGGACCCGGCAGGTCAGGCCCGGGATTCCCCCAGTCAGCTCCCCGGCTTTTTTCGCCAGGGAGGCGGGGAAAAGCTCTTCCGGGATTTCGTTTACCAGGTCGCGGGCGCCGGCCACTCCCTCGGCGATAGTCAGCTCCCGGGCCGCTGCTTCTTTCAGCCCTGGATGTGAGCGTTTCGACGGGCGGCCTTTCGAATCGCAGAGAAAGAGCGCCGCTTTATCCGGCCCGGCGTACTTTTCGCCGCCGTTGTCGTTACGGCTTTTATATTTGTCGAACCGGTAGAGCCCCAGCCAGACACCCTGGACCAGTCCCCCGGCGATGTCTTCCGCGCTGACCATTTTCCCGGCCGGGACCTGGCAGGCGATTACGGCCTTTTTCGCGCGCATCCGGCGCAGGCAGTCCGCAGCGCGGCCGGCCGCCCGGCGATAGGCCTCGGCACTAAGCTTCTGCTCCGGCCCCAGGCCCATCAGGCAAACCGTCTCCACGCCGATCCGGCCCAGGGTGTTGAAGGAGAGAACCTGGCCCGGCTTTCCCTTGAACTCCTCCTGCAAGATCAGCTTTCCCAGCGCTCCCTCCAGCCTGCCTTCCAGTCCGGCCACCAGCGGATCCTCGCTCACGCAGTCCTGTATCACCGGCACCAGCAGGGCATCCTGCCTGACAGAAAGGTCCAGCTTTCCCGCGATTTCCAGTTTCATCCTGTCCTCCCTCTGCAACTTGATAAAAAAACGCCTCCCGGCTCTGCAGGAGGCGCGTAAACTGTCATCTCGAAACCAGGCCGGGCCGGATCAGGGGAAGCGGGCGATAATTTCTTTTTTCTTCTTGCTCGCCTGGTCCGCCTGGTTTTTCTTGTTGGCCGCTATTTCGACGAACGCCTTCTTTTCGTTGTCGTAAAAGATATTGCTGGCGTTGGTGGAGTAGAAGTCGGCCAGCTCGTTGAAGGTTTCGCTCATGCAGCCGAGCAGGCGGATCGGGTTGTAAAAGAGGTCGAACATCTCTTTGATCCGGCCGCCCGCGAAAAACTTTTCGCTACGGGCTTTCTGCATATCCCGGACGTAATCATCCAGCGAAATATCCTCGATTTTTTCGGTGGTTTGTCCAGCCTCCAGCGGTCCGAGCAGCAATTCGAGCTTATCCTGATCCGACTGGTTTTCCTCGCGCAACTGCTGGATGAATGGCGTCAGGTTGCTCTCTTCTCCCGCCTTCTCGATGAATCTGCCGAAAAAGGCGATGCCGTCTTTTTCAATCTGGATCGCGAGTTTTATAAGTTGTATGTCCTGGCTTCGGTTCTCACTCATTGTGTACTCGACTCCGTTCCTTGATTTAAGCGCCAATCTTCTGTCGGCCGGCCCGGCTGTTTCCCCGGGTGGTTAAGTCCCGGAATCCGATATGGCGGGGGGTAATCTGATGATAAATACTCAATTTAAAGGATGTTAGAAAAAATAGAGGGGCTTTCGGGCTTTGTCAACATTTATAAAATCAGGAGCGAAGAAAGCGATTATCCGCTTCAGGAAAGGGCTTTCCGGCGGCGCAGGGCCCATTCGGCGGCCAGCAGGCCCACCACGACCAGGTAGCTCCATTCGGCGAGGGAGGGCCGGAAACCGGCGCTGACAGTCTCGACCACGCTGCCGGCCTGCAGGCCCGGTGTATCCGCGCCGGGACGGTAGATTTTGCCTGCCGAGGACCCCACGAGACGGCCCACTTCCGCGGAATCCGGCTCCACCACCGACAGTTCGGGGCTGTAGGCCTCGACGGCAAACTGTCCCCCGGCGGTGATTTCCTTGCCGTTTCCACGATAGACTGCCTCGTAGCCATAGATCCCCGGCTCGACCCGGCCGACTCCGATGCTGAATCCCCCGTCCGCCTGGCCGATCCGGGCCTGGGTGGAAAACACCGTATCGGCCGTCGCGCTTTTCCCGGCCTTCCGGACAGTCAGGGAAAGAGTGCCGGCTGAGGAAGAAGTATCGTTGTCCGGCGGCGGGACCCGACCATTCAGCCTGACCTCGCTGCCGCGGCCGAACACTTCGCTTGCCGGCGCGATCACCAGCTCCTGATGCTTTTCCCCGGAGACCAGCCATTCGGCCAGGAGATCCCACATCCTGAAGTAGCTGCGGCTTTCATCGCCGGAGTCCCGGGTGAGCATGTGCCAGCGCCAGAGGCCCTGGGCCAGGAAGCCCGCGCTTCTCACTCCGCCGGTCTGGCAGGCGGCGATCAAGGGCAGGTCGAATGTGCGGCCGGGAGTTTTTCTGTCCAGGCGCGCCAGCACCTCCGCGTTCCTTTTGAGCGCGAGTCCGCGCCAGATTTCCTGCACCGGCGGCAGGCCTTCGATCTGCGTTCCCGATCCCATGGCGGAGAGCACGCCGAACCGGTCGAGGGTGAAAAGCACCGCGGGGACGTCCGGCGCCCGGACCAGCTCCGGCTTTCCCTCGGCGGTAAACGGCAGAAAACGGGCAATTTGCTCGGGCAGGCGCGAAAAATCGACATCGCCGGCCGGCCAGAATACCAGCGCCGGACCCCCTCGCGCTGCCGCCGAAGCCACCCGCCGCAGGAATTCTCCATCCAGCCGGTCAATCCGGCCGTGAAGCACCATCAGCTCGATCTCGGACAGCTCTCCGGCTTCCGGCAGCCGGCCCTCCCGGAAGGTGCCGTCGGCCAGCCGGGTCCTGGTCCGGGTTATGCCGTCCTGGCCGCGCAGGAGCATGATCGCCTCGACCTCCCAATCCTCGCCGGCTTCCACCGCCCGCTGGCTGAAAGTGAAGTCCCAGTCGGGCCGGTCGGAGACGAAAAGGGCCCGGCGTTTACTCTTACGCACCACGAGCTTCACCAGTCTTTCGTTGTTGAGTGTGCTCCACTCCCTTTCGACCGGCCGCAGCACAGCCCGGAGCCAGTAAGAGCCGGGCTCGGGTGCGGGAAAATCCGCCCGCGCAGAGACGAACCTGGCCGAGGTTTGGGCCAGCTCTATTCTCTGTTCGGCGATCTTGCGTCCATCCAGGTAGAAGTCGCAGACCGTGGCGCCGGCTCCGCCGCCGGCCCACTTTCCGGCGCGAGACACCGCCAGGTCGACCTCGGCCCGTCCCCCGGCATAAACCGGCCTCGCCAGCTCCATGCCCGACAGGACCAGATCGGGGACCTCCGGTGACTCTCCGGTCAGCACGGCCTCGACCACCAGCGCCGAATCGACCGCCGATACCGGATCGGGGCCGGAATTCACCGCTCCGTCGGTGACCACCACCACCCGGTCCCAGGCCCGTGCGCTCTGGCGCGTCAGTTGCAGAAGGGCCGATCCGAGATCGGTGCGGTCCTCCACCGCCATCACATTCGAATCGCTCGAATCAGCCAGCTGGACCAGCCCGGCGCCGAACGTGAAAAGGGCCACATCGCCCTTCCGGCCGGCCTCCCGCGCCGCCTCCAGCGCCCGCTCCAGCCGGGAGGGCGCTCCCTCTCCCCCCGCCGCCGTGGCCGGCAGCAGCATGCTTGCCGAATGGTCCAGGACCAGCGCCACCCGCTCTTTCCTTTCGACCCGGCGGGTAGCCAGCAGGGCCGGCTCGAAAATGAACACCCCCAGCAGAACGACCGCGGCCACGCGTAACAGGATCAGCAGCAGCCGGTAGGGACGGGACACCGGCGGGTAAGTGCTGCGGTATGTCCACCAGACCACGGCCAGCACCGCGACCGGCAGAATCACCAGCCACGCCGGCCGTCCACCCATGAAATTCAACGTCAGCTCGCTCAAATTTTCTCCTGCGCAGTACCATCCGTTAGTAACGGCACACCGGAGGTCAGGGTTCGATTTGCAATTCTTTCAGCACGGCGCCCACCGTGTGGAACGACCCGGTGACCAGGACCGGTCCGCCGCGGGCGGTCTTTTCGGCGATTTCGAGGGCCCGGCCGATCTCCGCCACAGTTTGCACGGGCACTCGGGGGCAGTGATCGCCCAGATAGGCGGCCAATGCCTCCGGCGCCCGGCAGCCGGCCTGGGAATCCGCCCGGCCGAAATCCACCCGCGGAAAGATAAATTCCCCGGCGATCCCGCTCAAATGCCGCAAAAAGCTTCGGTAATCCTTGTCTCCGGCGATAGCCAGCACCACGGCCGCCTTCCTGCCGGGAAACACCCGCCGAAACACCTGCACCAGCCGGGAGGCGGCCGCCGGGTTGTGCGCCGCATCCAGCACCGCTTCACCTCCCCCGGCCAGCCTGACTCGCTGGAAGCGGCCGGGCCAGCGCAGGTTTTCCAGGGCGCCGGCCGTGGTCTCCGGGTCGAGTCCCGCTCCGAAACCGGCCAGCAGGATTTCCGCGGCCCAGAGGCCCAGGCAGACGTTACGCACCGCGTGGAGGCCATAGAGCGGAACCCGCGCCCGGCTCAGCGAAAACCGGCCGCTCCGGTAGCTGAACACGGTTCCCCGGCCGTCGATTTTCAGGCCGCGGCAGGAAATCTCATCGTCCAGTAACAGCAGCGGCGCTCC
>JAZDIG010000440.1:0-4853 GCA_043805105.1 Candidatus Glassiibacteriota bacterium
GCGGATTCAGCCGCCGGCCCCTGTCATAGTGTGCAGTCCCCGTTCAGGCGGGGACTGAATTAATATACGCAGTAAAATATAGTTTCACAACTAAAACGTCAGGTAGGCCTGGTAGGCCCGCGCCAAACCGGCTTGGCCCGCATCCCCCCGGTGCACGACCACCCGGTAGCGGGCGGTCAGCGGGTCTCCCGGCTGCAGCACGAACGGCTCCAGGCCCGGCCAGGCGATCCCCACGAAACCATAGTGTCTCAGGCACCAGCCGTTGGGGTAGTCGAGGTTGCCTGGATGGTCAAAAATGGCAGCGCCGGAGAACTCCCGTCCGCCGCCGAAACGGGCGCTCAGGTCGGCCCAGGCGGATGGCACCAGGTTGCTGTCCTCGGCCTGCCTGCCTGCCGCGGTGGTCAGCTGGGGGTCGGTGAACGGCGCGAAACGCAGGCTGAAGCCGCCGTAGCCTTTGATGTCGGGTGAACCGAGAATCGTGACCGGAGTTTCGATTGCTTCCCAGCGCAGGGTGAAGTCGATTACCCGTATATTTTCCCCCGCGCGATAGACCCGGAAAAACACTTTTTCGTCCACCACCCGTCGTTCTCCAACATACCAGCCGTTTTGTACGCCGATGTCGGCGAAGACCGGGCCGGCATTCCGGACGAGCCATTTTTCGAAGCGCTGGTAGATCCCGCGGATGTCCCAGAGGCTGAATCGCTCGCCCTGTACGAACACCTGCGGCCAGGTCCAGAAGATACCGCGGTGGTGGTAGTGGTCTGCGGGGAAATCATCGGAAAGGACTTCGCCGTCCAGGCCGTAGACCGGGTGGATATAGCTCGCCCGGCGCCGGTCTTCCGGAACGCCCTCGGCCAGATTCAAGCCGAAAACGTAGCTCAGCACCGGCCGGCCGTTTTCTGCCAGGTCCAGGAACTTGCCGTCCCCTTCGGAAAAAGTGAAGGCCGGCTCAGGCTCTTTTTCCGGCCGGCGGAAGACCAGCCGGCACGGTCCGCTGCCGGATGCCGGGTCCCAGAGGAAAGTGACCAGGCGACGCGGCCCCAGGCTTCCCGCCGATTCCGGGCTCTCCTGCCAGCTCTGGCCGTAGACCGTGCTGTCGGCATTGGGGCTTTTCAGCGCGATCCGCCACACCCCGACCTCAGCCGGCAGTCTTTCGGGCAGCTCGACCGCCACCGGAAACTCGCTTCCCGCCAGCTCCATCGGCAGGCTGATCTCCAGGGCCGGCCCCGAATGCGAACAGCCGGCCACGAGGACCGCGGCCAGCCCCGTCAGGTAAGACGATAAGCGTCTGTTCATTTTCAACCTTCCCGGATTTCACGGTGCTCGGGGTCGTAGATCATCCGCCTGCCGTAGTCCGCGGCGCGGTGGGCCATGATTGCGGCCAGGGAATGGCCGAAGCCGCACTCGACGCTGGCGTTCGGAGTTTTCCGGCTGCGGATGCACTGGACCCAGTTGCGCATGTGGCTTATCCCCTCCGGGCTCGGCTCGATCCGGATTGTCTCGCCCTGGGAGGCGTCGGCCTGCATGGCGAAGGCGGAAGTCGGGTACTGGCGGTTGCCCGGCTCCAGCCGCTCGGGCGGCACGCGGCCCTCGCCGGTCATGGTCCAGGCCTGGGTGTCCAGGGTGCCGTTGGTGCCGTAGAACACCGCCTCGGCCCTCATCGCGCTGTTGCCCAGCCGGGTCTCGTAGGAAACCAGGTAGCCGCCGGGATATTTGAAGGAACAATGAATCGTGTCGTAGTGCTCGCGCTCCGGCCAGACCAGCGTGCCGCCGGTGGCGGTCACGCTCTCCGGCCAGGGGTCGTTCATGAACCAGTGGACCTGGTCCGTGTGGTGGGCGCCCAGGAGGCCCACTACGCCGATCGAGTAGTCGCGGTAGAGGTGCCAGCAGCGGAAGCGGCGCGGGTCGAAAGGAATCCGGGGCAGGTGCATGAGGTAGCCCTCCCAGTCCACCTCATTTTCCCGGACGTCAGCGTAGGGCCGCTCCCAGCGCGGGCCGGCATCGTTCCACTTGAGGTCGATCACGCTGATTTTGCCGAGCTTGCCGGACTGGACGAAAGCGGCCCCGGCCATGTACTGGCCGTCGCTGCGGCGCTGGGTGCCCACCTGCACCACCCGGCCGGTGCGCTTGACCGTAGCGACCGCCTCCCTGGCCTCGGCAAGATCCATCGACATCGGCTTTTCGCAGAAAGCGTCCTTGCCGGCTTCGCAGGCGGCCATCAGGATCGTAGTATGAGCGTGGTCCGGGGTGCAGACCATCACCGCGTCGATTTCAGGATCGTTCAGCAGGTCGGTATAGCGGGGGAAAACCCGGACGCGGTCGCCGCAGAGTTTTTCGATACTGGCCGTGGTGCGCTCGAGGTTGACCTTCCAGAGATCGCACAGAGCGGCGAACTCGAAGTTCTCATCCTTTTTAAATGCAGCCATCTCCTCGATCAGGGAGTTGGCGCGGTTTCCTCCGCCGATTACGCCGATCCGGATCCGGTCGTTGGCCCCGGGTATGCGCGCATAAAGGCTGGTTCCGGCGCCGGCCAGAGCGCCGGCAAGGCCGCCGGCGGTCACCGCGAGGAACCGGCGGCGGTCGAGCCTGGTGTGACGGTCTCCGTGTTTCATCTTTGCCCTCCTGCCGGGATGGTACCGGAAAAATTCAATGCTGTTCTAAAACGACTGCCGGCTCAAGCCTTACGGGCGGCGGCAACCGCGAGGAAGGCTGAGAAAGCTTTGCGGAAGCGGTCGCGGTTGTACCTCTTACGGTTATGGGCGATCTTTCTCAGCCGGACGAAGTCGGCCGGCACCTGGTCGGCCGGAGTGTCGCTGAGGAATTCATCCAGCAGGGTGAGGCAGAGGTCGTAATCGTGCCACTTGCCGAGGCTCTGATGGACCATTCTCAGACTGGCCATGAACTGGTCGGCGTCCCGGTAGAGGCCGAAAGCCTGCTGCGCGATCTGGATCGTGAACCAGGTCTCCTTGGACAGGATCCGCACCAGGTGCATGATCGAATCGTTCAGACGGCCCTCGGTATTCAGAGCGATGAGGCCGTTCTTCATCTTTTCGCAGTGGGTGGCCACGGCAACTCGGGCCCGTTCGGCGTCGATATCCCTGAGCGCCTCGCTGACCGCCATCTTGGTTTTCCAGACCCCGGCGGGATTGCGTCTCCGGACGAGCTTGCGCAGTTCCTTTTTCCCCTCGGTTTCCTTGGCTTTCAGAAAGGCGATGAACCCGCCCGCATCCACGTCCAATTTTTCCCGTATCGTCCACACCAGCTCGATCTGGACGTAGCAGTCGCGCACTTGATCGCTTTTCTTCGAGTAGCGGCGCAGCGGCCCGAATTCTTCTCTTTCGTCGAATCCGGGATTGATGCTCGCCACCAGGCGGAACAGGGCCCGCAGGCGTTTGTTTTCCACCCGGAGCTGGTGGATGCCCTCGGGATCTCCCTGCTTTACTCCCAGCGCGCAGTTATTCAGGAAGTTTCTCACCCGGTTGTCGAAATAGTCCAGGAATTTCTTGCGGTATTTCACGCTCGCCTCAGGCGGGCTTGGACTGCTGCAGTTCGCGGGCCTGGCGGTACTGTTCGTAGAGCATGCGGATAATGCCGTCGGCCAGGCCCATCTTGGGCACGATTATCTGCGAGATCCCGGCCCAGTTCATCACGGAGAGGTAAATTTCGATTGCCGGGATTATGACATCGGCCCGGTCTGGACGCAGTCCCAGCTCCTTGATCCGGTCGTCCAGGCTGACCGATTCGAGGTATTGGCAGGTCTTTTTCAGTTTTTTGAACGAAAGCGGCTTGCCTTCCTTCAGGCGCAGCAGCTTAAGGATAGAGTTGATGTTGCCGCCGGTGCCGATCGCCGCCAGCGGCTTGTAGCCGACGGTGTGCTCCTTCACCCAGCTTTTCAGCTCGTTCCATTCGGACTTGTCCACCAACTCGTGCAGCAGCCGCACGCTGCCGACCGGGAAGGAGCGGGAAAAGACGTTGGTGTCCTGGGAAAACAGGCTCAGCTCGGTGCTGCCGCCGCCGACTTCGATGTAGAGATAGGATTTGCCGTCCAGCATCTCCTCGGCGACGTGGGTCGAATAGATGATCTCCGCCTCGGTCTGGCCGTCGATTATCTCCACTTCGATGTTGGTCTGGATCCTGATCTCCTCGACCAGCCGCTCGCCGTTTTCCGCGTTACGCATGGCGCTGGTGGCCAGGGCCTTGAAGGCCACCGGCTGATGGATTTCCATCAGGTGCTTGAACGCGATCATGGCCTTGACCACGGCCAGGGACTTTTCCAGCGAAATCCGGCCGGTCAGGAAAGCGTCCTCGCCCAGACGAACCGGGACCCGCACCAGGGAGTACTTTTTGAAAAGAGTGCGGTCCTTTTCTTCGAAGACGTTGGATAACAGAAGCCGGAGGGCATTCGAGCCTATGTCGATAGCGGCGAAAACCAATCAATTTTCCTTGTTCCGGGAGAATTTTTTCTGGAAGCGGTTCTGGACCAGCCGGCTGAAATCCATCTGGGCCCGCACTTCCTCGCTCTGTCGGTCCACTCGGTATTCGTTGCTCAGTCCGGCGTCGAGCAGGCGGGCTTTCGTATTGTCGGCCAGCTGCAGGTCCAGCAGGTGCTTGATCTCGCTTTTGATCCGGTCGTCGTAGATCGGCACCGCCACTTCGACCCGGCGGTCAAGGTTACGGTCCATCAGGTCGGCGGAAGCGATGTAAATTTTTTCATCGCCGAGGTTGTGGAAGAGCCAGATTCGGGAATGCTCGAGAAATTTGTCGATGATGCTGATCGCATGGATGTTCTCACTCAGCCCCTTCACCCCGGGAACCACCGAACACACTCCGCGCAGGATCAGGTCGATCCTGAC
>JAZDIG010000441.1:0-7096 GCA_043805105.1 Candidatus Glassiibacteriota bacterium
ACCAGGCTTCTGAAGGCGATCCTGATTGTCGGACTTCCGCTGGTCTGCGGTATCAGGTGAGTGGCCGGATCTGGCATCTGCGGAGAGATTTCCGCACCGGCTTCCCTCGAGTAGGCCACCGTTCCCCTGTCCCAGGCCAGGACAGATCCAGCCACCAGGGGCAGAAAAAGCAGCAGGGTCACGGAGCAAAAGGCCGGAACAGTTCGGCTGTGAAAAGGCCCGGTCGAGTTCGGCGAAAATGTCGCTCGCTTTGCCATGGCGCCGATCGAGGCTGTTTAATTGTCGTTTCGATCTGGAATAACCGTTTGAGGAACCTCCGCTTATTGATAACTTATCCGCCTGAGGAGGTCAATGATGAATACGCCGTACCTGAAGTGACCGGTCCGGTTGGGACGAGTAACCTTTAGAAAGGCAATCCGTTAAAATTGCAGGGAATAGGGCAGGGAGATGCACCGTCGCCAACTGGCCCTGGTGAGTCCGGTGTGGAAGTTGTTTGTTAGATACGGATTAGAGTTTTTCTGTTGACAAAGCTTTTTCATTTTAGTAGTTTAGAAACTATATTGACCAAGCAGCATCCGCTCGCAACACGTTCCCCCACTGAATCAGTGACAGCGCACAGACGGCTCAGTAGCTGACAGCTTGAAGCCCACGGCGCTTTTTAGAGATAAATCGACCTTCCCGGCCTGCGGTCGCAGCCGCCTCCTGACGGCCGGAAAATAAACCTGGTACAGCAGAAATCTCTTTTCAGAGAAGTAATCAACGAACTTACAAGTTCTTGGGATTGCAGTAGTAATATTATAGTATCCCCAGTTTGATAATGTATTATTAATCGTTCACAACATTATGAAAATGAGTAACTTACCATGTGCTACGGTGCCCTCAATGAGAGTAAAGAGTCATACAACCTGGATGAGCTGTTCAACCTGCAGGCGGATTTCTGTACGAATTTCGGCAATGCGATCCGCCTGAAGATTCTCTTCCTGCTGTCAGGGGGGGAAAAGAGCGTTGGCTCGATAGCGGAAAAGCTGGGAGTGAGCATGTCCAATATCTCTCAGCATCTGCGCCTGATGAAGGACCGGCGGATAATCACTTCGCGCAAGGACGGCCAGCGGATTTTCTACCGGATCACCAATGAAAAGTTCATCCAGGGTCCCTCGATCGTAAGATCTGGAATTATTGAAATTTACGGGCTGGACAGGGAGAAGATCAAACAGGCGCTAAGTTCGTTATCCTGATAACCGGACTCGTAAACGAATCTCGAAACGAAAGTAGAAAGGAGGCCGATCTTAAGCGGTAAAATACCATCGCAGTAATGGCCCCGAGGGCCGTCGGACTTGCCTCGCCAGGTGGGTCTGTCCCGTAATTTCCCGCTGCCGGGAAGAAGTCTGAACCCCTCATGATCAACCAATCGAGAAGTACTCCAGCCAATGGAGAATGCAAATGATCCGAAAAATTCTTAGTTTAATTTGGGCTGTGTGCCTTTGTGGAGTTCTTGCAGGCCGGGCCTATGCCGCAACCGCTGCAATCCAGATGGTCGGCTATACGCCCAACCAGGTGGAAGAACTGGGGCTGACGACTCAGGCGGCCACTTCTTTGAAGGCAGTCGGCATCGGTCAGCCGGTTTACCTGAAGAGCTTGAACGAAGGCACCTACACGTGGTCGCTCACCACCAAGCCCACCGGCTCTGCCGCAGCCTTGAGCGGGACTTCCACCAGGGAAGTCTGGTTCAGGATCGACATGGCCGGCGCCTACACGGTCAGTCTGAGTTTAACCGATACGAGCGGGACTGCCACCGCCTCGGTCACAATCCACGGCGGTACTTTCAAAGGGTATACTAATTGCTCGGAAGCCTGTCACCCCGGAAAAATCACATCCTGGATGGGGACAGGCCATGCCACCATGCTGCAGAGAGGCCTGGACGGTATCGTCAGCACCCACTACACTGAATCCTGCATCGCCTGCCATACCACGGGTTACGACACGGATTCGCTGGCGGTGAACGACGGTTTCGACGACAGGGCCAAGACCGAAGGATGGGTATTCCCCGATTCCCTGTACGCAGGCGTCTACGCCAATTTCGTCACCAGTAACCCCAACACGGCCGCGCTGGCCAACATCCAGTGCGAGGCCTGTCATGGTCCGGCCAGCCAGCACCTGGCGGCAAGTTTCGCCAACAAGGCCACCACGATTGGCGTTTCCTATGACGTCGGGGTCTGCGGTATCTGCCATGACGAAGGCACCCGCCACAACAAGCCGACTGAATGGCGGAACTCCGCGCACGGTCAATTCGATGCCGCGGAATTCAACCGCTCCGGCAATACCTGCGTCGGCTGCCACACCGCCGAGGGCTTCATGGAGCTGCAGGTGAAGAAACTGGACAATGCCACCGGGCCTTATGCTGATCCGCACGGCCAGACCTGCATCGTCTGCCATGATCCCCATGATGCCACCAATGAGTATCAGCTGCGCAAGGTGGATGACCAGCTTTCTGTCGATGCAACGACCGGCGTGGCGAAGTATGGCACGGACGGCACTCCGGCGCATGCCTGTGAAGTCTGCCATCACTACCGCCCCGGCCGGGATTACCCCGGACAGGTGCCCCATCATTCGCACCAGACCGAAATGCTGGACGGCACGGCCGGCTGGCAGAACCCGAGCGCAACTTTCCCGGCAACCAATCCGCACGGCACGCTCATCGAAGACCGTTGCGTGGGCTGCCACATGGGTGTTCCGCCCACTGCCAAGCAGACCTACGTGGGCCGGCATACATTCCGGATGAGCATGGCGGCCGATCCTGAAAACATGCATGCTCCGGCCACGGACGTACATTTCACCGAAGCCTGCGCCGGCTGTCATTCGAGTATCGGCGAAAACTTCGACTACCAGGGCACCCAGACCAAAGTAACGTTGATGCTCAACGAGCTGAAGGCCAGGCTGCCCTTGGCCACCTCCGGCCGCACGGCCGGTTTCCCGTTGAACGACAGCACGTCCTTTAAGAATGGCTTGATCACGGCAACTCAGCTCACCGGAGCTTTCAACTATTACATAGTCGATTACGACGGCTCCAAGGGCGTGCACAATCCCGGCCTGGCGGTCGCCCTGCTCGAAGACGCCCTTGACAGCAACCCGAAGAGTGCTCAGTGCGCCTCCTGCGACGTCAACGGCGACGGCAAGCTGGGTATCGCCGATGCGATCAAGCTGATCCTGATGGCGGACTCGAGCAATATCCAGGCCTGCATCGACCGCAACGACGACTACGTATATGACATCAATGACGTCATCCAGCTGCTTAGAGACATCTGGACCGGTCAATGCGGCGGCGGCAGCCTGCTGGCCGGCGCCAGCCTCGAACTGGTGCATGAGAAGATGGATCTCACTCCGGCTCAGGTCCAGTATATCGAGGGCGTAATCGCCAAGCTGAACCTCACCCCGGATCAGGAAGCGGCCTTCCGTATCGGCCTCTACGGCGACGGCAGCGGCCGCAGCAGCCTGCCCAGGGCTTTCGCTCTGAACCAAAACGCTCCCAACCCGTTCAACCCGGCCACGACGATCAGCTACAGCGTGCCTGAGGGCCGCACCGTGGAAGTCAGCCTAAAGGTCTACGACCTCCGCGGCCGCCTGGTCGCCACCCTGGTCAACGAGGTTAAGGACGCCGGCACTTACACCATCTTCTGGGAAGGCACGAACGACGCCGGCCAGAAAGTCGCAAGCGGTGTCTACTTCTACCGCATGCAGGCCGGAGATTTCCAGCAGACCCGCAAGATGGTCGTGCTGAAGTAATTCCCCCCACCCGGAGCCGGGCATAACTTTCAGCGCCGGGTAGGAATAAAAGGCCGCCGCCTCACCCCGAGGCGGCGGCCTTTTTTATGTGCGCTTGGAATCCGCCTGGTCGGCGAATGATCCGTCATGGGCGGAAGCGGCCTGGCGAAGAGTGAGCTCTGCAAGTCTTTTAAACCAGATTGATAAATTATTTATATATAATATGTTACCGTAGAGGCGACGCATGCGTCGCCCCTACAATTCCTGTTCCACCGATTCAGGCGAGATCAATTGACCACGATTTTGGGGGGTGGATTTCCGCAGCAGGCTGTGCCTGAAAAGCGGAAAGCGGAGCCGACTGCGGGCCCCGCTTTCCGGAAGAGCACGAATGACACTCCACTTTTCAGCTTTCCACTTCTTTCAGCTTCAAGTACAGCCCGGCGATCACCAACAGCAGCACCGAGGTCGCACCGGCCAGCCACCAGCGGCGCCTATCGTGTTCGGCCAGCAGGCTGCGGGCGCCATCGTCGATCTTTACCCCAAGCTCCAGGCCGGGCTTTACCGTCGAGGCCACCTGGGTACTGTCGAAAGTGTGCACCATGGTGCGGGCCTGGATGTGGCTCTGGCGCATCTCGCGCAACGAAATTTCCAGTTCGCTGGTTTCCATGCCCTGCTGTTCGGCCTGTCTCACCAGTTCGGCGGTGACTGTCAGGGCGCCGGTCAGGCTGTCCATGGAGCTCTTCATCGCCAGACTGACCGAGAATCCCGGGTCATCCGCCTCCTGGGGGTGGCAGGCGCCGCAGGCCGATTTGTCTCCCAGGCCGAGCATGGATTCATCCGGCCTGGCGATGCCGTGGTTGCCGTGGCAGGTTTCGCAGGCCGGGCTGTTCAGGTCCTCGAAAATCTGGCTGTGGAAGCTTTCGCGGTAGAGCTTTTCGTTGTTGACGTGGCACATGCCGCAGACCTGGGAGATATGACTGACTTCCACCGGCTGGGCGCCGTGGTTGCTGTGGCAGTCGTTGCAGACCGGTGCGGCCAGGTCGCCGCGCTGGAGCAGGGCCTGGCCGTGAACGCTGCCGGCGTACTGCGCGTACTGGTCGGTGGGGATGCCGTAGGGCGCCATGTACTCGGCGTCCGAATGGCAGCGGCCGCAGGTCGCGGCCACATTGAGGGGATAGACCGGCGCTCCGGGCTCGTTAACCCGACGGATGTCGTGAACGCTGTGGCAGCTCGTGCAGGTGGCCACTTTCTCATCGCCCTGTTCCAGCAGCAGCTGGCCGTGCTTGCTGGTGCGGTACTTTTCGAGCTGGTCGACCGGGAGGGAGGGGTTATAGGAGCGCATGTAATCGGCGTTGCCGTGGCAGCGGTTGCAGAATCCGGGAACTTCCGCCGGCCTGGGCGTACCGATGAAACCCTCGGCGGGATTCTTGCGGTCGTGACGGGTCGGTTTGGCCGGGTCGCCGCCGTGGCAGTCGGAACAGACCAGACCGACCACGCTGTGCACGTCCCGGTCGTAGAGCCTGGCCGGGGTGGCGTAGCGCTTCATCAGTCTGGAATGGCATTTGACGCACTGCACTTCCTGGGCCGCCGCCTGCGCCACCGCGACGGCGAAAGTCAGGAACATCAGGTATATAAACGGCTTGAGTTTCATCGGATTTCCTCTCCCGCCCAGTCACGGCCCCCGGACTCGAACCACCCCCGGAGCCGCGGTGAGAGCCGTATTCGGTTCAGGACAACACGTAGCCGAGAATTGTCATGACCACGATGAAGGCGACGATCGCCACCCCGGCCCAGGCGACCCAGCGGGCCCGGACGTGGTCGGTGCCGGTCCAGCGGTCCCAGAGCGGCAGAGTGAACCAGAGCAGTCCGCCCAGGCTGAAAACCATCAGACCGAACAGTTCGCCCTCGATCACTCCCACGTTCGGCGGCAGGAACTTGAGCGACTGGAACATGAACATGAAGTACCATTCGGGCCTGATCCCGGCCGGCGCCGAGGCAAACGGATCGGCCTTGATCCCCAGCTCCCAGGGGAAAAACACCGCCAGGAAATTGATCACCGCCAGGGCGAACATCCAGAACATCAGCTCCCGCAGCACGAAGTTCGGATAGAACGGCATCACCCTCTGCTTTTCCGGTGGGAAGCTTTCCCAGTCGACCGGCTTACTCATTCCCTGGCGCTGGAGCAGGAACAGGTGGAAGGCCAGCACCAGGGTGAAAATACCGGGCAGCACGGCCACGTGTATCCCGAAAAATCGGCTCAGCGTGGCCCCGGTCACGTCCGGCCCGCCGCGGATCACGTGCATGATGAAATCGCCGACCAGCGGTACGCTTCCGGCCATGTCCGTGCCCACCTTGGTGGCGAAAAAGGACAGTTCGTTCCAGGGCAGGAGGTAGCCGCTGAAACCGAAACCGAGGCAGAGCGCCAGCAGCACCATCCCGCTCATCCAGGTCATTTCGCGCGGACTGCGATAGCTCTTCATGAAAAATACGCTGAACATGTGGATGAATACACAGAGGACCATCAGGTTGGCCGACCACGAATGGATGTCCCGCACCAGCCAGCCGAAATGGACCTTGCTGACCAGGAACTGCAGGCTTTCGAAAGATGAACCGGGGCCGGGCCGGTAATACATCAAGAGCAGAATCCCGGTCGTCACCTGCACCAGGAACAGAAACAGCGAAACTCCGCCGAAGTAATACCAGATCGACTGGCTGAATACCGGCACCTCCTTATGGCGCAGAAAGCCGATCACCCCGTCCAGGTCCATTCTTTCGTTGAGCCAGCCGTAAACCTTGTCGGTGTATTTTTTCAGAGACATGGCTCAGGCCTCCTTCGAAATGAAAACCTGGCCCTCGCGGATGTTGACCTGCAGGGCAGTCAGCGGCCGCGGCGGGGGACCGGAGATATTCTTCCCGCTCAGGTCGTACTTGCCGTTGTGGCAGGCGCACCAGATCACCGATTCTTGCGGCAGATACTGGACCGTGCAGTCGAGATGGGTGCAGACGGCGATCAGGGCTTTGAACTCGCCCTTGGCGTCCCGGACCAGCAGGGCCGGCTTGTTGCCGAACTTGACGATCTTGCCGCTGTTGTTGGGGAAATCGTCCACTTTGCCGGCCTCCACTGCTTGGACCGCGCTGTCCTCGGACGGTGGGGGAGTCAGGTACTTGAGTACCGGATAGGTGACCGCGGCCAGAAATGTCACCGAACTCCCACTCAGAATCCAGTTGAGGAATTTTCGCCGGCCGGAGTTCGTTCCGTTCGCCATCGCGCCGGACTCCTTTCAGCCATGAAGTTGAGGAACCGGAAATAAAAAGATGAGCATGTCAGATTATCGTT
>JAZDIG010000442.1:0-7571 GCA_043805105.1 Candidatus Glassiibacteriota bacterium
GCGCCCGGTTCAGCGCCATTATCGCCTCGTCCAGCCGGCCTTCTATCATGTACGTACCGCCGATTCCGTACTGGGCGTAGTAAAAACCGGAATCCAGTTCGAGCGCCTTGCGGAATTCGGCCCGCTTTTCGTTCATGTCCGACAATGTCCTGCCGTACAGGAAATGGTAAAGCGCTGAATCGAGATTCTTTTTCAGCAGATTGCCATACATATCCACCACTTCTTCCCCCCGGCCCACGCTCTTGAATGCATCCATGTAACGCAGGTGGGCTTCCAGGAAGTTGGGGTCGGCGGCGATGGCCTGGCGCAACTTGTCGAGGGCTTCGTTGAACTTCTCGTTTTCGGCCAGCTTGAGGCCCTCATCGTACAGGGAAATGGCCGTTGAATTGGTGCTGTGCAGGTCCCGGGCGGCGTACATCGCCGCCGGGAACAGAACCAACACGATAAAGGCGAAAGCCGATTTTCTGAAAATGGAACTCATTTGCAATGGCTTTACTTTAAACTGCATCTGCCGCTCCTGGTCGCGCTTCGGTTCAAAAAATGTCGAAAGTCGGATTCCGGGCCGGTAAGTTAACCCCAGGAAGCCCGTCAGGCAACAGGTACGCTTTCTCCGGGACACTTTCGCAGCATTAGACGGCAAACCGGGGCCGGTTAATTCAAATTACGGCCTCAGGACGCCAGCTCCCGGATTACCTCGTTGACCAGCGCCCGGGATTCCTGGATGTACGGTATCCAGCGGCAGGAATCGATAATCGTGCCCCGCCGCACGGCGTTTTCGAGTTTTTCCACCAGGTCGTCGCGGCCGGCGGCTTTAGCCATATTCCTGGCCATCCGCAGCGCCTCGTAGTCCTGGACCCCCTGCCGCATCAGCTCCCAGCGCATGCTGTCCAGCGGGCCGTCCTTGCCGGGATAGACGAAGAACATGTCGCCCGAGGGCCAGGTGAAAAGCGGCTGGTGCCAGGGATCTTCCGGATAGAGGTTTACCGCCCAGCGGATGTAGCCGTCCAGGCCCCATTTGGCAGCCAGCCAGGGCAGGAGCCGGCTTTCCCGCAGGCCGGAAAAAATGAAAGTGTTCGGGTAATGCGGCATGCAGGCGGTATAGAAAGTAACGTAACTGTTTTCCGCCTCGTACATCTGCTTTATCAGCGGCTGCAACTGCTCGTAGCGCTCCGGGTCCAGCAGCTCATCGATGTGAATCACCAATTCATTCGCCCACTTTCCCTGGTCGCCGGGGTATCCGCCGGAGGAGGCGATCCGGAAGTCCGGCGCCTCCCGGCTGATGAACTCGTAAATCTCCCGCATCACCGCTTGGGGCTTTTCATCGAAGCCGAGAATCGCCTTGTCGAACCAGCCTTTCTCTTTCAGGTGCCGGCGCAACTCGGGCAGGAACGCTTTCCAGATTTCGCGCCAGAGGGGATCGCCCACGGTGAGCGGGATGTTGCGGTAAGCGCCGGCGGCCGTGTCCAGGTAGCGGATGTCGGCTTTCAGCGTGCCGCCGGGTCCCATCACCAGGGAGTACATGTCGATCGAACGGTCCACGCCGGCGGCCAGCATCAACTCCACGTAGCGGTCGAACACGGTGAAGTCCCATTCGAACCGGCCGGCGTCGCCGGGCCGGAATTCGCCCGGATACTTCCACTCCACCATGTTGTCGCTGGCCCAGCCGCGCACGCCGTCCCAGGGGTCGTAAGTGATGTGGGTCATGACCGCTTTCATGCCGTGAGCGGCGAAGTTGGCGGCGTAGCGCTCGAGTATCCGCCAGTGCTCCTCGCTCCAGAGTTTCACCCCGTGGGCCTTGGCCACTGGAGTGGGGTCCTGCCAAATGTTAAGATGGAAGCGCCATTCGTGCGGCGGCGGCAATACGGCCGGCAGCACTTCGAGACGGATAGTGAATTCGGCGGCCTGGCCGGAGGCCGAGCTTACTTTCAGCGGGCCGGTATAAACTCCGGCGGCGGCATCCGCAGGAACGTGGATAGTCAGCCAGACCGGTTGGGCCAGATTGGCCGGGACGTCCACCGCCGGGTCTTCGAGCAGTGGATCGGCGGTCATGGTTTGCGTCTCGTCCACCGGGATAAACCCGCCGTAGCGGACCTGGGCCGCGGCCGCCGGAATGACGCCGCCGGGGCCGGCCAGATCGGACAGACTGCCGGCCAGGGCCCGGATGTCGCGGTCGCTGCGCACCACTACCTGGGCGCTGGCCACTTCCCCAGCCAGCGCCTGGATTTCGACAGTCCGGTTCTG
Source organism: Candidatus Glassiibacteriota bacterium (assembly GCA_043805105.1). Taxonomy (GTDB): domain Bacteria; phylum Gemmatimonadota; class Glassbacteria; order GWA2-58-10; family GWA2-58-10; genus JAZDIG01. The sequence goes on from JAZDIG010000442.1 coordinate 2,242, forward strand.
CGGATCGCGGCTGAAAGCTCCTTGGTAAATCCGCACCTCGATGGGCGCCACCCAGGCCTCGATATTCGCCTGGCCGCCGCCGCCGGATGAACACGACAGGCCAGTGATCGCCATTGTCGCAATCGTGAAAAGCTTCCTGAACATGACCGCCTCCCCGGAGGGTTGGAGGTTTGCCGGCCTTCCCGGCCGATCGTAACCGGGTCAGGCTTTGCCGCCCAGCTCCCGGATCACCTCGTTGACTATCGCCCGGGCCTGGCCGCAATAGGGGATCCAGCCGCAGGAATCGATAATAGTCCCCTGGCGCACGGCTTTTTGGAGTTTTTCCACCAGGTCGTCGCGGCCGGCGGCTTTCGCCATCTCCCAGGCGATCCGCAGCGCCTCGTAGTCCTGGATTCCCTGCCGCAGCAGCTCCCAGCGCATGCTGTCCAGCGGGCCGTCCGGGCCGGGATAGACAAAGAACATATCGCCAGAGGGCCACTTGAAAAGCGGCTGGTTCCAGACGTCCTCGGGGAAGGCATTCACCGCCCAGCGGGTATAGCCGTCGAAGCCGAACTTCCAGGTCACCCAGCCTATCAGGCGCGACTCGCGCAGCGGTGAAAAGACGAATGTGTTGGGAAAGTGCGGCATGCAGGCCGTGTACCAGGAGATAAACTTAGCCGGGTCCTCGTGCATGCGCTTCACCAGCGGCTCGATTTCCCGCCAGCGGTCCCGGTCCTGCAGCTCGTCGATATGGAAGACTATCTCATCGCCCCACTTGCGTTCATCGCCAGGGTATCCGCCCGAGGAAACGATCTTGAACTCGGGGTCGGTCTCGATTACGTAGTCGAAGATCAGCTTCATGATCCGCTCCGGCTTTTCATCGAAACCGAGCATGGCGATCTCGAACCAGCCCTTTTCCTTGAGGTGCTTCTTGAGCTCGGGCAGAAAGGCCTTCCACATTTCGCGCCAGTTGTCGTCTCCCACTTGCATCTGGCTGGTGCGGTAGCTGCCGGTGGTGGTGTCAAGGTAGCGGATGTTGGCATCCAGCGTGCCGCCGGGACCCATCACCAGGGCGTACATGTCGATCTTGTCCTGGATACCGGCCCCAGTCATGATTTCGACGTAGCGGTCAAAATTGGTGAAGTCCCAGGTGAACCGGCCGGCCTGGCCCGCTTGAAACTCGCCGGGGAATTTCCATTCGACCATCGTATCGAATTCGTACCCGCTCTGGCTCTTCCACGGATCGTGTATGATACTGGTCATGATCGACTTCAGGCCGTGGGCCGCGAAGTTTTCGGCGTAGTGGCCGAGTAACCGCCAATGCTCCTCGCTCCAGACTTTCACCTTGTGGGCCCGCGCCACTCCGCTGGGGTCCTGCCAGATGTTGAGGTAAAAGCTCCATTCGGTCGGTTTGGCGAGTGAGGCCGGCAGCACCTCCAGCACCACGTCGAAATCGGCTCCCTCTCCCGACCGGTCGGCCACGCTGAACTTGCCCCGGTATTCACCGGGCTGGGCGTCCCCCGGCACCGCGATCGTGATCCAGACCGGCTGGGCCAGGTTGGCCGGGACATCCACCGGAGCCTCGAGCAGGGGATCGGCGGTCAGGGTCATGGTTTCGTCCACCGGGACAAAGCCGCCGTAACGCACGCGGCATAAGCCTGCGGAAACAGAGTTCCCAGCGGGGCCGGCGAGGTCGGTGAGTTTCCCGGTGAGCGCTGTGAGGTCCTGTTTGGAGCGTACCACCACCTGGCTGCTGGCGTATTCGCCGGCCAGGGCCTCGAGCCGGATTTCCCGGGCCTCGGGCGTACGGGTGAACGCGCCGCGGTAAATCCTGACCTCGATCGGCGCGACCCACGCCTCGAAGCCCTGGCCGGGATTCTGCGAGGCGCCACCGGTGCACGAAACCAGAACCGCGAGACCCGATAGAATCAGAAAGGCAGCCTGCAGCATCTCGACTTCTCCTTTTCGAGGTTTGACCGGTGGCAGATATATCAAGGGGAATGGTCCGGGTAAGGTTCCAATATTACTTCCGCTGCCCGGTTTGGCAAGCGAATCCCGGCGATGCGGCGAACCGCACCGCCGGGATAAAAATATTGACAGCCCGCCGGCCCGCCCCGCATCTTAAAGATGAAAACCGATTGTCATCCAACCCGGGAGTTTGCGATGCGAGTCTACCTCGTGCGTCATGGCACGGCCGTCTCCGAAAAAGAAGACCCCACCCGTCCCCTTTCCGCCGAGGGCCGCCGGGATATCGAGCACGTGGCCCGGACCCTGGGTAATATGAACCTCAAAGTCGATAAAATTTACCACAGCGGGAAGCTGCGCGCGGAGGAGACTGCGCTGATTATTGCCGGAAGCATCGAGGCGAAAAACGGCGTCAGAAAAATTTCGGGGCTCGCGCCGAACGACCAGCCGGAGGAAGCGCTCGAGTTGATCGAGTCCGCCGAGGGCGACATCCTGCTGGTGGGCCACCTGCCGCACCTGGACAAGCTGCTGAAAGCGCTGGTCCGGCCCGCCGAGAGTGAAAGCCTTCCCGAACTAACCGCCGGGGCCTGTATCGGCGTGGAAAAGACCGCCCTCGGCTGGCAGATTTTCCGCGCTCTCGGCCCTCACATGATCTGGTAAATAACAAATCCCGCCGGCCGATTCTCTCCCGGCCAGCGGCACTGCCTGCCGGCTTCCCATCCGCCGATTATTTCCTTATATTTTCACCACCGTAACCCGGATTTTTCACAAAAGACCCCCGGAGGGGCGGACCCCTGTGTCCGCCCGTTGTTCGGGAATTCCTCGATGGTAATCGGGCGCACACGGGAGTGCGCCCCTTACAATAACTTAAAACAGAATAAATTCATGAATAATCCCGGCTGATACGACCGATTTCATTCAACAGGAGAACAGATTGAAACTGATCCGGAAAAGCGATCCCCGTGAAACCGACCTGATCGAGCTGGGCCGTGACCCCTATGTCGACCGGCTTTACGGCTGCTTCCGTTTCGACAACCCCCGGGGCGATGGCTTCCGGAACGAGCGGACTGTCGAAATAATCTTCCGCAGCGGCAGGCAGTGGCGGATAGTTGTTCCCGAATCGCTGAAAGTAGCGCTGCCCGAACGCAAGGCGGTCAACCTCGACTCCTTTTTCCTGGAGCCGATCGGCGACCACCTGGATACCATGCTGTTACTTACCATGCGGGCCGGCTGGAACCAGACCGAACAGGACCTCGTGCGCATCGTCGGCCTCGACCCGCAGGGCAGCTTCGTGGCCCGTTTCAGCGGCCCCGGCTACGACATCCCGGTCGCCACCGCCTCGGTGGCGCCACTGGGCGAGCGCCATACCTGGATCGGCATGATACTGGTGCACCCGGAGCTGAGAAGGCAGGGGGTAGCCAATGCCATGATGCAGCACTGCGTGCTCCACGCGCTCGAACAGGGCAAGGTCATCAACGGCCTGGACGCCACGCCCATGGGCAACACGGTCTACGGCGCGGTGGGCTACGTGGACAGTTTCCGCATCTGGCGCTGCTGGTTTTCCCCGGCTGAATTCCGCGAAACGAAGTACGATAAAAATCTGATTTCCCGTGTCGAGGAAGCCGATCTCGATAAATTGATCCGCTACGACAGCAGCCGCTGGCTCGAACGGTCCAACGTTATCCGCGCCCTCTATCAAGACAGCCGGGAAGAGTCCTACCTGGCTCGCGACGGCAACGGCGAGATCACCGGCTACCTGTTCGCCCGCCCGGGGCGGATCCGCTACTTTGTCGGCCCCTTCCTGGCCGACAGCCGGGACGTGGCCGCAAACCTTCTGGCCTGCGCCTGCCGGAGTCTGGACAAAAAAGGCGAGGCGGAAGCCTTTATCGACACCCCCGAAATCCGGTTCTCGAATCCCGGCGCCTACGACAAGAGCCTGTTCGACCAGAAGGACAAGCCCAGCGGCCACGCCCTGATAAAAAACCTCACCCCGGTGCGCGATTTCACCCGGATGTACCAAGTGGCGGATGAGCGTAAGGCGGAATCGCTGGTGCGGGATTTCCGGCAGGCCGAGGGCTTGCCGGAGTCGAATCCGAGAGTGGAGAAATTCGCCCGGGCCATGCGCAAGTCTGTAGCCAACTGCACGGAAAGCCAGGCGTTCCTGGAGTACGAGGCGCGTGTGCTGCAGAACCGTTTCTGGGGGATAACCGGGCCGGAAAAGGGGTGAGAGGGGATCGGCATTTCACTACGTATTATGAGGGCCACGGCTGTTTAAGGACGCAGGAACATCAACGCCGTGGCGTGGCCCAGGCGGGCCGGCACGGTCATTGCGGACCGCCGCCGCCGGAGGGCTCTCACCGAACGTGATTCATGCAATGACCGTGCCGGCCCGCCCCCGACTGAGGATCTCACGCCTTGTTCAGTTGTACGTCGGCAGAAAAGAGTAGTTCTTCGCGTAGAAGAGCATCTGCTCGGTAAAGTCCTTCGGATACTCGATCTTCACGTCCACGATTTTCCCGCCCTCGCTCACCGGAATCAGCCTGGGGTTGATGAAGCCCGAATAGGGCGCGATCCCCAGCCTGGCATAGCGCTCCCGTACCTCGGCGGCCAGCCCCTGATCCACCTTGACCCCGTAGGTTTCCACCAGGGCCCGGCCCGCCTCGTAGTCGCCCTGGCTCTTGATCCGCTGGATTTCCCTCAGGAGCTGGCCGAAAAGCTGGCGCAGACGGCCGTAGTCGTTGATTACGAAATAGGTCTTGCCGTCACTGACCACCTTTTCGATCACGTTGTCCAGCCGGCCCTTTTCGTAGACCCAGGCGGACACGGTCTGACGGTTGCGCATGTGCGCTTCCTCGATGTCCTCCCCGGGCTGAATCCGCTTGAGCTGGCGCAGCAGACCATTGGTGATGTAATCCTCGTAGCCCACCCGGCCGACATCGGTAACGGGCGCCACGCCGATTTCGACCAGCTTGGGGTCGGCTAAGTAGTAGAGGGCCACCAGGTCGGCTCTCGCCTCCTCGAGGGTGGCGGCGTAGTTCTTGAGCGTCTCCTTGGTGGTAGACACTCCCGGCTCAAGCCTGCCCGAGGCGTGGCCGATCACTTCGTGCATGTCCGTGTGCAGGTCGTCCGCCAGGTTGCCGTACTTGCGGGCCAGCTCGACCTCTTCCGGCCGCAGGGTGAACTCCTCGAGCTGACCGCTCACCCGGTCCGCCTCGTTGAAAGATTTCACCAGGTTGCCGATCGAGACCGACTTCGACCCGTGTTCGGCCCTGATCCAGTTGGCGTTGGGCAGGTTGATCCCGATCGGGCTGGAGGGGCTGACCGCGCCAGCTTCCACCACGGCCTCGATCACCCGGGCCGAAATCCCCGTGACGTTCGCTTTTTTG
>JAZDIG010000443.1:0-3744 GCA_043805105.1 Candidatus Glassiibacteriota bacterium
ATACATCATCGGCCTGGCCGGGGCGCGCTACACGGTCTGCACCGGCGAGGGGATGATCGACATGTTCAGCCGGATGCCGGGGCCGCGCAACTGGGCGGTCTGGATCGTGCTGGTGGGCCAGTTTGCCGCGGGCGCGGTCTCAATCGGCGGCCTGGCCAGTGCCTCGGCGGCCTTCATCCACGCCCTGGTGCCGGTGGACCAGGTGATCACCGGCTGGGCAGTCACTTTTTTCTGCGTGGCGGTGGTCTGGAGCAAGAACTTCAACCCGATCAAATATATCGCCAGCGCCCTGGTACTGGTGATGGTGATCGGGGTGATCTACGTGGCGATGAAAGTGTCTCCCGGCGCGGTCGACCTGCTTGTGGGCCTTTTCGGCTTCCGGATTCCGTCAATTCCCGGCTGGGCGCTCGACTCCGGCGCGGCAAGCTCCAACATCTGGGCGGAAATCCTGCCGGTGCTGGGCTGGGCCGCCGGCGGATTCGCCAGCCAGGTCTGGTATTCCTACTGGATCCTGGAGAGCGGTTTCGGCCAGGCGGCCAACAGCTCTTTCGGCAAACCGGCGGACCGGAAAGCCCTGGCTGAAATGAGCGAGGAAAACGCAGTCCGGCTCAAGGGCTGGTGCCGGATGGTCTACGCCGATGCCACCGCCGCTTTGTTGATCGGCACCTCCGTGACCTCCTGTTTCATGGTCGCCGGCGCCGGGGTGCTGGGCCCGCTCCACCTGGCACCCAGCGGCCCGGACGTGGCGATCCAGCTCTCCGGACTGTTCGGCCAGTTCTGGGGAAAAGCCGGAGCGATAATGTTCCTGCTGGCCGGGGTGGCGGCGATGGTGAGCACCAACCTCTGCCAGTTCGCCGGCTGGCCCAGGATCATGGCCGATTGCCTGAGAGTGATCTGGCCGGGGATCGACACCCGCTTCACTCCCCTGGCCATCCGCCGCACTTTCGTCCTGGTCTTCCTGACCAGCAACATGCTGATCATCAATACTTTCGGTATCAACCCGGTGGGCCTGGTCAAGGTGGGCGCGATCATGGACGGCCTGCTCTTGAGCCCCCTGCAGGCGCTCATTATAATTTACGCATTGTACGTGGTCATGCCGCGCATGTTCAACGCCAAAGCCGCCTCAATCCTCAAAGCCAGCCCGGTGATCGCCGTGGGGCTGGCGGTAAGCGCGCTCGTGTTCGGCTATTTCGCGCTGGTCAAAATCCCCACGATATTCTGAAGGGAGAGGGACGGGAAAGAAAGTTTCTATTAAACCGGGCAGCGCCCATTCGAAAGGCAAGCCAGACGGAGGAGACCGATGTGGCAGAAAGGACTGATCCGCCACGGCAAGCAGTACATCATAAACACCGAGGGGGCGGTGTGCTCGATGCCCCAGTCGCTTCTGAACAGCGACATTTTCGGCACGTTCATCGAGGACTACCTGGAAAGCCTGAAGAAATCGGATATCGGGATGTACCGTGTCCTGTTCGGCCGGGCCAGGGTGCCAGATGTCAGGACCAGACTCCGCAAGCTGTTGCTGATGCTCACCAGCCACAGCCTCGACAGCCTGGTGGACGTGCTCCCCGAGGCGCGCTCCTTTCTGGATAAGCGCGCCGAACTGGCCGATTTCATCGAGCTGTGCTACAACTACTGGCGCGATAAGGAGCGCTTCCTGCTCTGCCTGAGCGAACAAGGGCCTTGGAGCTACGACCAGCGGCCGTTCCGCACTTTCAATTCCACTGTCGAACAGCTCACGGACGTGCTGAGGGCCACCTACCGCGATATCATGGAAAACATCACCAACGACCACCCGCGGGTCTACCGGCAGGTGCAGGCCGGCTGCCAGGCCGGGGTGATCGCCGTGCCCAAGCCGTGGAAAGTGCCGGGCGGCCCCTACCGGCAGCTGGCCCGCATCCCGTTCGTACGCCAGGTCTGGATCGACCCGCCGATGATTATCGATCCGCCGACCAACACGCGCACCGGCAGGTTCAGCCGGGTGGAGAAAAACCCTCTGAGCGGGATGAAACTCGACCCCGGACAGTGGCTCTGCTATCCGGTCCAGGTGGGCCCGCTCACGGTGTTCGTCTACTTCCACCTGAGCTTTATCGGGCTGGGCCTGAGCCTGTCGAACCTGTTCGAAATGTCCAAGGACGACGAGATCGCCAGGGGGCCGGATGCGGTGTGCTTCTTCGGCGCGGAGCCGGGACACATGGCCCAGTTCGGCGACCTGCCAACGGTCTTCCACGAGGACGCCGGCAACGGCCTGCTGGTGGGGGCGGTGCCCTGCGAGGACCGGTTCGGCTATTTCGGCTACCTGAAAAAAATGGTGCTCACCCTGCACAACATCGTCATGATGAAGCGCGGGCGGATGCCCTACCACGGGGCGATGTGCCGCATCCTGCTCAAAGGCGGCAAGTACCTCAACGTGCTGCTGATCGGCGACACGGCCACCGGTAAGAGCGAGACCCTGGAGGCCCTGCGCACGATCGGCGCCGGCCGGATCCAGAGCCTGCAGATCATCGCCGATGACATGGGATCCATGGAGATCGACCGGAACGACCGCTGTATCCGCGGCTACGGCACCGAAATCGGCGCGTTCATCCGCCTGGATGACCTGCAGGCCGGGTACGCATTCGGTGAAATCGACCGGGCGATCATTATGAGCCCGCACAAGACCAATGCCCGGGTGGTGCTGCCGGTGACAACCCTGCGTCGGGTGCTGGCCGGCCACCGGGTGGACCTCCTGCTCTACGCGAACAACTACGAGGATATCGGGCCGGACAAGCCGATCCTGCAGCGCTTCACCAGCAAGCGGGAGGCCCTGGCGACTTTCCGCGAGGGGGTGGCGATGGCCAAGGGCACGACCAGCGCTACGGGCCTGGTGAAAAACTATTTCGCCAATATCTTCGGGCCGCCTCAGTACCAGGACATCCACGACCGGCTGGCGGAAAAGGTATTCGACGCCGCTTTCCGGTATGGAATCTGGGTGGGCCAGATGCGCAGCCGGCTGGCTCTGCCGGGTTATTCGATCCGGGGGCCGGAAGCCGCGGCCCGGGAGCTATTAAAGCTGGTGGCACAGTCGACCAAGGTGGTTGACCGGAGGTAGGGAGGCCGAGTCATTCCGCGGTCCGGGAGTGAACTCTGGGGTGGGCGGCGCTGACTATCTTCGGTTTTTCGGGCCGCGGCGCGGGGGCGGGCCGGCACGTTCATTGCGTACCTCCACCACCACAGGTTTCCCGCAGCCGGTGGCTCTGGCAATGAACGTGCCGGCCCGCCTGAGGCGAGTTCCCCCAAAACTAATCCTCGAGGAATCCCATTCGATTTTGGCAAATCCCCCTGTCTTCCCCCTTTTCCAAAGGGGGAATTTGGACTGCCCCCCATCATCAAGCAGAACCAGAGGGATCCGGCCCTTATAGCGCTACACAAGGTCATCCCTGCTGTCTGCCCCGCCATTCTCTTCTATTCGATTTCCTGTTTAAAGAACCTCCCTCCGGCTATATATTCGGTTTCGAAACCTCCGCCGGAAGCGACAGCCTGATGACTACTCCTTTTTCACCCCTGGACGGCCTCAACCCGGACCAGGTCCGCGCGGTCACCTCCACCGCCCGGCGCCTGCTGGTGCTGGCCGGCGCAGGCAGCGGCAAGACCTTCGTCATCACCCGCCGCATCCTGCACCTGGTGGCAGCCCGTTCGGTGAACCCCGCCAATGTGCTCGCCATCACCTTCACCCGCAACGCGGCCCGGGAGATGGCCCGCCGGCTC
>JAZDIG010000444.1:0-16450 GCA_043805105.1 Candidatus Glassiibacteriota bacterium
CACAACGACAGCGGTCCGGCCGAGACCTGATTCCGGACTGGGGAGAAGAAGATGAAAGTCACGAAAGTATTCAGCGACGAACTGGGCGAAAGCCATTTCGGGGAAGTCGAGATCGAGCTTGCCGATGCCGGGCGAATCGGCAGGCTGTCGGCCAGACAGAAAGCCAGCGGCATCGTCTTCCGCGAAAACGACGAAAGCTACGATTACGACTGGCACAATGCCCCGGCCCGCCAGTACGTGATCCTGCTGGATGGAAACATCGAGCTGGAAACCAGCGACGGCGAAATAAGACGCTTCACCGGCGGGGACGTCCTGCTGGTCGAGGACACCGCCGGCCGGGGGCACCGGACCCGCACGGTGGATGGCAGGAAAAGAAGGTCGCTGTTCGTGACTCTGGACTGAAACGGGTGTGGGGACACATAAGAGGAGGCAAAATGCAAGCGGCTTCGGCGGGGATCCATCACATAACGGCGATTGCCGGACTGGCCCAGGCGAACCTCGATTTCTACGCCGGCACCCTGGGACTCAGGCTGGTCAAGAAAACGGTCAATTACGACGACCCGACTACTTACCACTTTTATTTCGGCGACCGGCTGGGCTCTCCCGGCACGATCCTCACCTTCTTCCCGACCGGATATCCGGCCCCGCGGGGCAGTTCCGGCACGGGGCAGGTGACGGCCGTGACTTTTGCCGCCCCGGCCGGGTCGCGGCAATACTGGGCCGACCGCCTCCAGGCCGGAAAAGTAGTGACCGACCAGGCCGGCGGGAGGTTCGACTCAGATCTGCTCGCATTCAGGGACCCCGACGGGCTGCGGCTGGAAATCGCTTTCGGCTCCGGCTCCAGCGAACCGGCCTGGGAGGACGGCCCGGTTCCGGTCGAGCACGCGATCCGGGGGTTCCACAGCGCTACGATCACCGTGCGGGAAGGCTTCGCCACCGCGGAACTGCTCACCGGTACTCTCGGCTTCACCCCGGCCGAACGGACGGACGGCCGCAGTCTTTACGCGGCGGCCGGCGCTGGCCCGGGCCGGCTGGTCCGGATCGAGGAAAAGCCGGGAGCGGCGCCGGGAAGAATGGGGCCCGGAACGGTGCATCATATCGCCTGGCGCACCGCCGATGACACCAGCCAGGCCACCCTGCTGGAACGGCTCCGTCACGATGGGCACTACGTTTCGCCGGTGACCGACCGCAATTACTTCCATTCTATCTACTTCCGCGAACCGGGAGGAGTGCTGTTCGAGGTAGCGACCGACCCGCCGGGTTTCACGGTGGATGAAAGTCCGGAAGAGCTGGGCAGCCGGCTGGCCCTTCCACCTATGCTTGAAAGCCGGCGCCGGGAGCTCGAACGCGCCCTTCCGCCGGTCAGGCTGCCGATTGAGGGAAAAGCCGGCCGATGAACCGGACGAGCGATCCACATGCCGGCGGCCGCCTTTTTACTCTTGGCCCACCGTCTGACCGGGCGAAAGCAGTGGTACTGGCGGTGCACGGCCGGGGAGCCACCGCCGAAAGCATCCTCGCCCTGGCCGAACCTGTCGGCCTGACGGAGGTCCTCTGGGCGGCTCCGGCAGCGGAAGGCAACAGTTGGTATCCCCACAGCTTCCTGAAAAAAATCGAACTCAACGAACCGTGGCTGACTTCCGGCCTGAACCGGATTAAAGCGGTTCTCGCCGGACTGGAAGCAGAAGGGCTGCCGCGGCGCAAAGTGATGCTCCTCGGCTTCTCCCAGGGCGCCTGCCTGGCGCTGGAATTCGCCGCCCGCAACGCCGGCCGCTATGGAGCGGTGGTGGGGCTGAGCGGAGGGCTGGTCGGCCCGCCCGGAACCGGACGCGGCTACGGCGGCTGGTTCGAAGACACCCCGCTGTTTATCGGCTGCAGCGACACGGACCCGCACATACCGCTGGCGAGGCTGCGCGAAACTGAAGAGGTTTTCCAGAGGCTGGGGGCGGAAGTCAGCTTGCAGCTCTACCCCGGTTCCAGCCACGGAGTGAACGCAGACGAACTGGAGCGGATCAGGATCCTGCTGAAAAGCCTGACCGGCTGAAAGCGGTGGGATGATCGGCTGAAAAGACTCAATATTCCCTGAACCGCATCCGGCCTTTACGTTTCAACCTGAACCTCCGGCTGCGACCCATCTTATACTGCCTTACACTATCTTGATCCTTCATATAAGCGTATTGGGAAATTACCCTGTTAAAAAGGGAAACCATAAGAAGACGGTTCGGTATAAACTTGTGTAACTTTTTATAATATAATGTGTTACCGTAGGGGCGACGCATGCGTCGCCTCTACAATTAAGCTTCCTCCTATTCGGGCGAGATTTATTCGAGACGATTCTGTTGTTTTTCGGATTGAAAAGAATAATCTTTCGCCTATCTTTGTCCGAGACCCTTCCAGTAACGTCCCCATCCACCCGGAGGAACCAGATGACGACCGAGCTTTTCCGGAAATCGTTCTTCAGGCCTTTTGCATTCTTTCTGGCTGTGCTTTCGATCTTCTCCGCCGAGGTCAGCGCCCTGGCTCAGGAAGAAAGCCTGCAGGTCATCCAGCGCTGGACCCAGTGGAGCGATCCCGGCCACAGCCTCATCCACTATCTCAACGGTGTCGCATTCTGCCAGCTCGACCAGCGCGACCGCGAGATAGCCACCCTGCGCACGGCCAACGATTGGCGGCTGCGGCAGCAGAAGGTGAAGCGTATCCTGAACGAGCTGCTGGGCCCCTGGCCGGAAAAAACTCCACTGAACGCCCGGGTGACTGGTACGGTCAAACAGAACGGCTACCGGATCGAAAAAATCGTCTACGAATCTCAGCCCCGCTTTTACGTTACCGGCTGCCTGTTCATCCCGGACGGCCTGAAAGGCAAGTCCCCGGCCATCCTGAACGTAATCGGCCACACCGACATCAGTTTCCGCGGAAAACTCTATCAGCAACTGATCCTGAACCTGGTGAAAAAGAAATTCATCGTCTTTGCCATCGACCCGATCGGCCAGGGCGAGCGGCTCCAGTATTTCGATCCGGAAAAAGGTCAGTCGGTGGTGGGCCGGGCCACCAGCGAGCATTCGTACGTGGGCCGGCAATGCTTCATCGCCGGGACGTCGCTGGCCGGCTATTTCACCTGGGACGGTATCCGCGCCGTGGACTACCTGCTCACCCGCCCGGAAGTGGACCCGCAGCGGATAGGTATCACCGGCATCTCCGGCGGCGGAACGCAGACCAGCTACATCTGGGCCACTGACGACCGTCTGGCCGCGGCCGCTCCCACCTGCTACATCACCGGTTTCCGCCGCCTTCTCGAGTCGATCGGGCCGCAGGATGCCGAACAGAACATCCTGCACGCAGTCGGCCGGGGTATCACCCACGCCGATTTCCTCGAAGCGAGAGCTCCCAGGCCGGCCCTGATCGTGGCCACCACCAGGGACTTCTTCAGCATCCAGGGCGCACGCGAGACTTTCCGCGAAGTCGAGGCCGCCTACCGCGCCCTGGGCGCAGCGGACCAGATCGGTATCGCCGAGGACGACTTCGAGCACGGCTACACTGCCCTGACCCGTCAAGCCATCTACTCCTTCTTCCAAAAAACTCTCCGTCAGCCCGGCAACCCGGCCGATGAGGAGGTGACCCTGCTCGACCCGGCGGAGCTCAAAGTGACCCAGACCGGCCAGGTCTCGACCAGCCTCAGCGGAGAGAGCGCATTCACGCTGGTACGTACTAAAGCCCTGGGCCTGCTGGAGAAAATCGCTGAGGCGAGGAAAAATCCCGAGGTGCACCTCGACCGCGTGCGCCGCCAGGCGCAGATACTCTCCGGCTACAGCCCGCCCGACGACGCGGTGGACCCGGTTTTCCGCGGCCGCTACCAGCGCGAGGGCTACACTGTGGAGATGTGGGCCCTGCCTGGAGATGGGGAGATAGTTACTCCGGTCCTGATGTTCGTCCCATCCGGGACCGGTCCGTTTCCCGGACTGATCTACCTGAACCCGAAGAGTAAGAGCGCTGACGCCGGAGCCGGCGGTGAAATCGAAAAGCTCGTGCGCAGGGGCTTCCTGGTGGCGTCACCGGACGTTTCTGGCACGGGCGAGCTGGCGGATGAATCGGAATCGACCTCTTTTACCGGAGTGTTGACCGGCAAGAGCGTGGTGGGCGTGCAGGCCGCCGACATCGTGCGGGTGGTAAAGCTGCTCCTTCGGCGGGAGGAAGTGGCCGGCGGCAGAATTTTCGCCGCGGCGTTCGAAGAAAGCTGCCCGGCGCTGCTGCACGCTGCGGCTTTCGAGCCCTCCATCGCCGGAGTGGCCTTGCTGCGGGGGCCGGTCAGCTACGGGGCGCTGGTGACCAACCGGTTTTACAAGTTCGATTTTGCCGGCGCGGTGCCGGCGGCGCTCACCGCCTATGATCTGCCCGACCTGGCCGCCTGCCTGGCCCCCAGAAAGCTCGTTCTGGCCGGTACGCTCGACCAGATGCAGGAACCCTTGCCGGAGGGCCAGGCCGCAGAACAGTACTCGTTCGCCAGGTCCCGTTACCTCGGCCTCGACGCCGGCGGGAACTTCAGGATCGAATCCGGGCCGGCCGGGGGTGAAGCCGAGGCAATCACCGGCTGGTTCAGCGACTGATTCACCGCTCGCTGCCGGACTCTCGTCTGATTCACGGTAACCGTACCAGGCTCCAAGGAGACCCGATCATGGACCCTGCCGCCTTCACCAATCGGCTCCGGGCTTTCTTCAGCCGACCGCTTTCAGTCATCGTTTTCGCTGCGCTTCTGTACCCGGAAACTTCACCGACCATCCCGGTCGCCGCAGCCGAACTGCCGGCGATCCGCGGCAGCCTGACCCTGGACGGATCCCAGTCCGAAAGCTTCTGGCGCAGTTCGACCGAATACTCCCTGGCGCCCGCCGAAACCGGAGTGCCGCAGGAGACGGGCGGGAGCTTCCGCCTGGTGCGCCGCGGCTCCTGGCTCTGCCTTATCGCCCGGCTGCCGGAAAAGGACGGCCGCGTGCTGGCTTTCTCGCAGGGCTACAATCCTGAATGGACCCGCGATTCGAACGGGTCCCCGGCTGCGGAGGACCGTCTTCAGTTACGGATCGCAGCCGCCGGCAAGGACCCGGAAAAGGACGCGGCGCTTTTCGAGGTCAATCCCTGGGGTGCGGTCAGGGTCAGCCGAGGTGGTGGCCTCGTGGCCCGCAGCGGCTTCATGGCTGCGGCCGCGGTGGGCCGGGAAGGCTGGGTTGTCGAGGCCGCCGTCCCCCTGGACGAAATAGCTGGCGACGACGACGGCTCTCTTTCGTTGACCGTAACCCGGATCCGCTCCCGGCGCCCGCTGGACCCGGAATTTCACTGGCAGCGGACGGTCGAGGTCAGCCGGCCGGTGATTTCGGCCGCTGACCGCAATCTCGGCGCTCCCAGTTACGCTCCGCCGCTGTTGGGCAACCGGGAAGAACCGCTGGTGGTCGGCCGGGTGCAGAAAGCCCCGGCACTGGATTCGGACTGGGAGAACCCGGACTGGCAGGCGGTCGGGGAGATCGAGCTGCCGGCCAACGAGTTTCCCTCCCGCCGCCCGGATTACCCGACTCTGGTGCGGCTCGTGCACGACGGCAGGACCCTGACTGCGTTTTTCCGCTGCACCGAGGACGAGCGGGTCGACTGTGAAGTCGGCGAGCGCGACGGCGACGTGGCCGGGGACGACCACGTTTTCCTCTGCCTGGCCGCTTCCGGCTCGGCGCTGGTCGAAGTGCAGGTGAACCCGGCCGGGACGGTCAGGGACGCCCTGGCCCGGGGACCGCACAGTTACAGCTCGAGCTCCGGCGCCTGGAACGGAGATATCCGGACCCATTGCGACATATTCAGCGACCATTGGACTGCGCGCCTCGACATCCCGCTGGACCAGGCCGCTCTCGCCCTGGGAGAGCCCTCGCTGCCGGAAAACTGGCGCATCATCCTGGGGCGGGTGCGCCGGGGACGCCCCGGCGATCCGGCGGAAATCAGCTCCCTGCCGGTGACCGGTTCAGCCAATTGGCTGGCCCCGGCCCGTTTCCGGCGGATGGTCCTGGGCAGCGCTCCGGCTCAGGGCCTGTCGTATCCGAAGCCCGTCTACCCCGCGGACACACTCGGCGGCCTCGCCGGACAGATCGCCGGATTATCGCCATTCGCCTTCTCCCGCGTGGAAAGAAAGTACCACGGTTTTCCGGACATGCTCTCCAGCAGCGCCGCCGGTCGTATCCGGGAGCTGGCCATGCGTGAGCACGCCGAATGGGATTCGGTGGCGACGCTGGCTGACTGGGAAGCTTTCCGCGGGCCGCGGGTGAAAGCGCTCCGCTCCGCGCTCGGTGAGTTCCCCGCTTCCAGGCCGCCCCTGGCGTTCCAGGTCACGGCCAGCCGGGAGCGAGACGGTTACGTCTTGCAGAACGTAGTCTATCAGAGCCGGCCCGGGGATTTCGTGGCGGCCAACCTCTTCCTGCCCTCGCACCCGCCGGTACGCATGCCCGGCATCATCATCATCCCCAGCCAACATTACCCCAAGACCCAGGGAGAGATGCAGGACTGCGGGATCGTCTGGGCCCGCACGGGTTGCGCCGTGCTGGTGATCGAAAGGCTGGCCTCCGGTGAACGGACCGAAACCCTGCCCTGGTACCGCCAGAATTACCAGTCGGAGTACCTGACCGAACTGCAGCTCGACCTGGTGGGCCAGAGCCGGATGGGCTGGATGGCCTGGGACGCGATCCGGGCGGTGGACCTGTTTTACGAGCTGGGCAACATCGACACCGACAGGATCATCCTGATCGGTTCGGTGGCCGGCGGCGGGATCCCTGCAGCGCTGGCTGCCGCTTTCGACGACCGGATCGATGCGGTGATCCCATTCAACTTCGGCCGGGTATATTGGTGGGACTGGGGGATCCGGGGCAGCCTCGCGAACCGGATCACGCCCTGGTTCATGTACGACCTGGCCGCGCCGCGCAAGTTTATCTACGCCCACGAATTTTCCTGGGAGGGGGAGGAAGGCCCCGAGTATCCGGATGTCTGGGTCCCGGCCTGGCCGCGTTACCGTAAAGTTTACGAACTTTATGGAGCCCAGGACAACCTGGCGAGCACCCAGGGCACCGGCCTGTTGCGCGTTTCGGCCACCGCCGGCGACTGCTGGAGCGTGGGTCCGGTCCAGCGGGAGCCGGTCTACCACGTCCTGGAGCGCTGGTTCGGCATTCCCCTGCCCAGGGATGAAGACCGCAGGATCAGGATCGACAGCGGACTCGGCTTCACCAGGCTCAGGCCGGATTACGCGGCGATCGTCGAGGAAGAGAACCGGCGCCGGCTGCCGGAAACCGAGCTGCTCAGTATCACGCCCGGCTGCGACGCCGGCCTGAAACGCAGAGCGCTCCACGAGATCGCCCGCGACATGGCGCAGCAATTCCTGGCGGCGGCCCGGAAGCAGAGGGCCGAACTCGGTCCCGCGGAACTGCGCCGGACACTGGCCGAAACGCTCACTCCCCTGCTGGGTAACATCGACCCCGAGCCGGCCGTGAAAGCCGACCGGCTGCGGGTGGATGAACGGTCCTCAATGGTTGTCGAAGTCACCGCCCTGCACACCGAGGAAGGGATTATCGTCCCGCTGTACCTGATACGGCCGAAAAATGCCCCCGCCGGGCTGCTGCCGGTGGTGGTGGCGATCGCCGAACACGGGAAGCGCGGCTTTCTGGAAAACCGTGCGCCGGAGCTGGCGGAGCTGGTCGAGCGAGGTGTCGCAGTCTGCCTGCCGGACCTGCGCGGCACGGGTGAGACCGCGCCGGAGCGCTACAACCGGGGCGCCGGCGACCATTCCCGCGAAGTCTCCCTGGGCCGCACCTTGTTGGGCAGCCGCCTCAAGGACCTCCGTTCGGTGCTGGCCTGGCTCTGGCGGCAGGACCGGTTCACCCCGGCCGGAACCGCGCTCTGGGGAGAATCATTCGCCCAAGCCAACCTGGAGCCGATCTATCTCGACGAACTGGCGAACTGGCAGGTGGGCCCGGTGATCCAGCGTTACGCGAGTTCCCTGGGCAGCCAGCTCGCCCTGCTGGCCGCCCTCTACCAGCCTGAGATCGCGGCCGTGGCTGCCGGCGGCGGCCTTTCCGACTACCTTTCGGTGCTCGACGATGCCTTCGCCTACCTGCCGCCGGACGTGATCGTGCCGAAAATCCTGAAATACTGCGACGTCCCGGACGTCTGCGCCAGCCTGGCCCCCGCCAAGCTTCTCCTGTACGGGATGGTGGACGGGAAGAACTATCCGGTCCCGGAAGCGGGACTGGCGGAATTCCGTGAAACCGTGGAACGAAGCTGCGCCCGCGCCGGCGGGACCGGCAACCTGACTGTCCTGGGTGGGAAAACGGACGGAGCGAAAGTCGTCTCCTGGCTTGCCGGAAACCTGAACCGCTGACCGCTGGAGATCGTCTCAAGACCGGGATTTGAGGGCTTGTATAGTCGAATGGTTTTACCCGTTTCTTTGATCGAGTACGTCATTGATTGCATCCCGTTACTTGGGGGATTTACCTTTTTCTGCCGGTACGTGATGGAAATTTCCCCAATCCCCTTGACCGTGATGAGACCGAGGTGGTAAACTGAAAAAACTGTGCAACTTTCCTGGCGGCCGATAATGATCTTCGACAGCAAACAAACCAGATTATTCAATTCCATCCGCGAGGGCCAGCTCGAACGGGTCAAGGCGCTCGTGGCTAAGGGTCTGGACGAGAGCCTGCGCGACGCTGAGGGGCGTACTCCACTGGTGGCCGCCTGCGAGGCGGGGCAGGTCGGCATCGTCAAGCTTCTGATCAGCGGCGGAGCGGAAATCGACGGCAAGGCTGGCAACGGAGAAACCGGCCTGATGGCGGCTGCCAGGCGGGGCAATGCACCGTTGATGGATTTCCTGCTCAAGGCCGGCGCCAGTTCCAACCTGAAAGACAAACAGGGCAACACCGCCCTGATCCTGGCTACCACCTGGGCCACCCGGATGGCCTCGATCGGTATCACCGAAACCACTCAGAAGGTGGCCCTGCTGCTGGAGGCCGGCGCGGATGTCAACGCCGCCGACCGGCGCGGCCGCACCGCCCTGATGGCCAGCGTGCGAAGCGGCGGGGGAACGATGGATGAGGAAAACCGTTTGCCCGTAGTAAAACTTCTGCTCGAAAAAGGCGCCGATGTCAACGCGGTCAGCGACAGGGGACGGACGGCCCTGATGTCGGCAGCCTTCCGGGGCCTCCGGGAAACTTTCCGGCTGCTGCTGGACTCCGGCGCGGACCACGGCCTGCGCGACAGCCGGGGCCGCTCGGCCCTGATGTGCGCCGCCCAGGGCGCATTCTGGAGCTACCGGCGCGCCGGCTATATCGGCATCGTCAACCTGATGCTCGATCGCGGCGTGGACCTCACCGATAAAGACAGCCGCGGCCAGACCGTGCTAATGGTCGCGCGGAAGCACCAGCGCAAAGAGCTGACCACACTGTTCAAAAAAGCCGGCGCTGTCGAATGAGTTCAGCCAGTGGAGAAACCATGAAACGACTCCTGACCCTGTCCGTTGTTATTTTTACCGTTTCAATCTCCGCCCCCCGTGTCCGGGCTGCCGATGACTCCCTTGCCCTGTTCGACGGCAAAAGCCTCGCCGGCTGGCACGTCGAGGGCGGGAAGATCGAGTCCTGGCAGGCCGAGGACGGCTTGCTGAGCTGTATTGCGCCCGGCGGCGGTGAACTCACCACCGACAGCATCTACGCCGACTTCGTCCTCACCCTCGAATGGCGCCTGCCCCCCGGAGGCAACAGCGGCGTAGGCCTGCGCTTTCCATCCAATACCCACGTTTCGGAAACCGGTATGGAAATCCAGATCCTGGACGATGATGCGCCCCAGCACCGCGACCTCAAGCCGGCCCAGTACACCGGCAGCATCTACTACCAGGTGCCGGCCAAACAGGGGGCGGCCCATCCGCCGGGTGAATGGAACCGCTACGTGATTACCTGCAAGGGTCCCCTGGTGGTGGTCGAACTCAACGGCCGGGAAGTGGTGCGGGCCAACCTGGATGAATACACGGTCGGCGAGGGCGGGCTTACCCCGCTGGCCAAACGCCCGCGCCAGGGGCATATCGGCCTGCAGAGCCATGATACGCGGGTGGATTTCAGGAACATCAGGCTCAAAAAACTCTAACGGATCCGATACGGCTTTCTAACCCGGATTTCTCGCAAATTGTCATAATTCTTCGTACGGGCGGACACATGGGTCCGCCCAATTTTGAGAAAATATAAGGCTGACACACCCCTGTTTCCCCTCTTGATAGAGGGGACTTACAAGGTATAAATTCTTATTTATTAAGGTAGAGATATCTCAAGTGCAGTGCCGTTAGTGCGGCCGGGTGGGGCCAGTCCCCTCTAAAAAGAGGGGTGCCCCGATTTAATCGGGGCGGGGTGTGTAATGCAGAGCCACAATTTATTAATAATTCGAGCTAAAAGCTCCACCCGATCATTTGATAGTCCGGCTGTACGCCGGCCGGAGAGGGAGTCTGATAGTGAAAAGCGCTGATCGCCGGTCCAGGTTGAGCGCTGTCCGGGCGGCGGAGCCTGGGCAGGCAGTGATTGATCTAATCCCACTGCTTGTGTTTACTTCGGCCCTTCTCATCCTGCTTTTTCCTTCCGGCGCCCGGCCAGCCGAAAACAAGGCTCTGCTGGCCGATGACACTTTCAACGGGTCGAACGGCGGCTGGGAGTCGTACAGTCTGCAGGAGGGGCAGCGGCCGGAGTTTTTCGTGGCTGAGGAGTCGGGGTTCGGCGGCCCGGGCAGCCTCGGCCTCTACGGTGCCTCCAACAGCGCCGCCCGGGGCTGCTGGCGCAAGGTGGTCGAGGGGATTCAGCCGGGGGCGTACTACCGCTTCGAGGCGCATTACAAGGCCACCGGCGGAACGAACCTTCCAATCGAAGTATTCGCCAGGCTGGAATGGCAGGATGCCGGCGGCGGGATGATCGGCAATACCCACTACTATCCCGCCGAGGTGGCCGCTGAAGGCGACTGGAACCGGCTTTCCGGCACCTACCAGGCCCCGGAAAAAGCCGTTAGGGTCAGGCTCGAGCTGTTCCTCAGCCACTGCCCCCAGGGCCGGGCCCTCTGGGACGGGATTACGCTGGCCCAGGTCCCTGCCCCGCCCCCGCGAAAGGTGCGCCTGGCCACGGTCAACTGCCGGCCGGGTGGAAATAACTCCAGCGCCCAGTCCGTGGAGGAGTTCTGCCGGCTGGTGACCAGGGCGGGGGAAGCGCGCTGCGACATAGTCTGCCTGGGGGAGGGAATCAACCTGATCGGCGTGGCCCGGCCGGACGGCCGGCCCAGTGAATACAAGGACATCGCCGAACCGAGTCCCGGGCCAACTACCGCCAGGCTGAGCGAGCTGGCCCGCCAGTACCGCATGTACATCGTCGCCGCCCTGGGCGAGCGGGAAAACCAGGCGATCTACAATACCGCCGTGCTGATCGGCCGCGATGGCCGGCTGAAAGGCAAGTACCGCAAGGTCTGCGTGCCGGATGGCGAGCTGGACCAGGGCTGCGTGCCCGGCGGCTCCTTCCCGGTCTTCGACACCGACTTCGGCCGGGTGGGGCTGATGATCTGCTGGGACAGCTGGTTCGTCGACCCGGCGCGGGCCCTGGCGCTCAAAGGCGCGGAGGTGATCCTGCTGCCGATCTGGGGCGGAGACCCCACCCTGATCGCCGCCCGCGCCATCGAAAACCACGTCTACCTGGTGAGCTGCGGCTACGATGTGGCGAGCACGGTCCACGACCCCTGGGGCCGGGTGATCGCCGAAGCCAAGGATAAACCCGGCATCGCTTACGCCGACATCGACCTCAACCACCCGCCGGCCTGCCCGTGGCCCTGGCCCCTGGAGGACCTGCGCGCCCAGTTGTTGCACTCCACCCGCTACGACCTGCAGCCCGTGCCGCCCCGCTGATACCGTGAATGTCATTTAACGACAAGGTTTCCACCAAAGGCCCGTTGCGTAGAGACACGGCGCGTTCACCTTGTATCATGAGCGCCGTGTCCTTACGACAAATGTCAAAATTAATCAACGTGGATGTTCACCTGGAACGCAGGTCGGTGCCGGTGGGACATCCCTTGCCGTCAATGCACTTTCCTCCAAGCATCCGCCCTGGCGATCAGGATTTCGACCGAGCCCTCGTGGAAGAAAACCACCCTCTCCACCCGCGTCGTGCCGTGCGCCGGGCAGTCGGCAATCTCCGGATCGGAATGGAAGCAGGGGTTCTGCGGGTTGCAGAACATCACGCGGGACGGCTGCCAGATCATGGCCAGCCAATGCTGCGGGTTGTCCGCGGACTGGATCATGATCACCGCCGGGTCGGCCACTTCGTCCACGATCCGGCCCGGGCCTTTGTCGCGGAACCAGGTCATGTCGGGGACCGTGCGGTTGTCCGGCATACCCTTGACGTTCACTCCCCAGTTGATCTTGCTGCGGATATCGGCCCAGCCGCGGTCAGGGAAGTCGCCCTCGTAATGGGTCTGGTCGTGCAGCTTCACCGGCTTGCCGTCCACCGCGATCCAGGTGCGCGCGTAACTGGTGTCGCGGAACTCGCTCATCGCGTCCGGCCGGCCGGGCACATTTATGTACCTGTCCGGCTTGAGGCAGATCAGGGAGCGGATGTTGGTAATCGCCGAATCGGTATCGTTGGCGATTTCGAGCAGCAGGCTCACGGCCATCGAATCGACCCGGGCGCGGGCCCGGAAGGTGGCGCCCGGTTTCGGGTGGGCATCGTAGCGGGCGCTGGCCGAATCTGCGGCGATCATCCAGGGAGATTGAATCAGCTCCTGGCTGTCGTGGCTGGTGTTCGGCAGGTTGCGGCCCCAGCAGTGTTCGGGAAGACTGAGGTTCAGGTAGCGGCCAGGCTGCCAGGGGGAGTAGACGTGCAGGTCGCGCACCGCGCTCTTTCGCATGTCCTGATAGGTACCGAGCCGGATACTCGCCTCCTCGGCCGCGGCTGCCCGCACTGCCGGCCCGCCGGCCAGGACGGCGGTCAGAATGATCAGGGCAAATCTTCTTTCCTTAGTCATTTCCACCTCGGGTTCAGGCTTTAGTCAGGGGTCCGATTATATCTGTGCAGTCTATCCTTAAACAACGGATTGAAATACCTTCCGTCATCGTAACAGGTAAAAATCGAAAGAGAAGCATTCAACCAGTTAATTAGACATTTCCATCTATAAGTCCACCCTGTTTAACCTTCTGGACTACGAAAAGCCCGAGGAATACGATCCGCCACTGATACGGTTTGTATAAAGCGGTTTCCGGAACGATGCGGAGTTCCCGGAAGTGGCCATTCCGGGCGCTCCGCGCGTTTTCAGGGGTAGGAATCGGCTATACCCGTCGTACCAGGTAGAAAACGTACCCGTAACAGCCGGAATATTTTCGGTAAATATCGATCTCGACTTCGATGCGCCGGATCAGCTCCATTTTTTCCTCTTCCCCGTAGTATTGATCCCTCAGCAGTTCGAGCCTGTTTTCGATCGGATGGTAATAAGATTCCCACCAAGCGTTTTCTGGAAGGGTGAAATACCCGAGCATCTCGAATCCGCTGGACTCGATAGCGGCCAGGTTTTCCGCCGCCGTTGCCATGGCAGGATATAACGAGTCGAAATAGCGGCGGCAATCCTCAGGTGGATTTTCTTTCAGCCAGGTCAGCTCGGAAGCGGCCATCAGCCCTCCATCGTCGAGAATTGCATGACAAACAGCAAAGCTCTCGCGAAATCCCATGCAAAAGAGCGCTCCCTCCGACCAGATCAAATCGAAATGGCCCTCCTCTCTGCCCAGCTCGCGCATATCCTTCTCGATTAACCGGATCCGATTCCCGACACCTGCCGATACGGCTCTTCGCCGGAGCTCTTCCAGGTATGGCGGATGATTGTCCAGAGCCGTTATTTCTGCTCCGGTAAGCTTTGCCAGTTGAATTGTCTGTGCGCCGTTGCCGCAGCCTATATCCAGAATCCTGAGCTTTTTCCGGTCTTCTTTCCGGATTCTTCCCGCTGTCAGCTTATTGAAAGCTTTCCGGGTAAGGCGATCCTCACCCGGTCCGAGGCGAGGCAGTGAAGCATCGAAAATTTCATAGAAGAATTGCGGTAATTCAATCTGGTCCATTAGTCTTATACTCCGCTGAATCTCCGCCGCAGATGTATATCGATTCAATGGAAAGGCAATATTATAAAATGCAATGTAATTATAAATATTGTAATGCGTTACCGGGGCGGTTCGCGAACCGTCCCTCAATTCATTTTCATTCCTTGAACGAAAGTAATTCAATGTCCTTAAAACAACAGGGCTTCTGAATCTTATTTCTTCCCGTGCGCCTTGCGCCAGGCGTCCGCCCTGGCGATCAGGCTTTCGACCGAGCCCTCGTGGAAAAATACCACCCCCTCCACCCGCGTCGTGCCGTGGGCCGGGCAGTCCGGGATATCCGGGTCGGAATGGTAGCAGGGGTTCCGCGGGTTGCAGAACAGGATGCGCGCCGGCTGCCAGATCGTGGCCAGCCAATGTTGCGGGTTGACCGCGGACTGGACCATGATCACCGCCGGGTCGGCCACCTCGTCCACGATCCGGCCCGGGCTGTTGCCCCGGAACCAGCCTATGTCGCTGATCGTGCGGTTGTCCCGGCCGCCCTTGACGTTCACCCCCCAGTTGATCTGGCTGCGGATGTCGGTCCAGCCGCGGTTGGGGTAGTCACCCTCGTAATGGGTCTGGTCGTGGAGCTTCACCGGCTTCCCGTCCACGGCGATCCAGGTCCGGGCAAAGCTGGTGTCGCGGAATTCCCGCATGGCGTCCGGCCGGCCGGACATACCCCCGTGCGCATCGGGCTTGAGGCAGACCAGGGAGCGGATTTCAGTGAGCGCCGAATCGGTCTGGTTGTCGATCTCCAGCACCAGCCGCACCGCCATCGAATCGACCCGGGCCCGGGCGCGGAAAGTGACTCCCGCCCGGGGATTGGAATCATAGCCGGCGCTGGCCGAATCTGCGGCGATCTTCCAGGGAGATTGCATCGGCTCCTTGTTGTCGTGGCTGGTGTTGGGCAGGTTACGTCCCCAGCAGTGTTCGGGGAAGCTGAGCGCCAGGTAGCGGCCGGGCTGCCACGGCGAATAGACGTGCAGGTCGCGCACACCGCTCGCTTTCGGCTGCGTATAGGTGCCCAGCTTGATCTGTACGGCGGCGGCTTTATCCGGCAAGCCGGCGAATCCACAAGCCAGGACAACCGCCAGGCAGACCGTAACCATTCTCGATACTTTCATCTTGTCACCTCGTTTCAGCTTTTCACCAATGGCCCGATATAGCGCCGGGCCAGCACGATACTGTCGAGCCAGAGCGATCTCTGCGTGCCGGGGGCGGGCGGGGTGTGAGTGTAAGTCGGCTGCATCAGGTTGTTGATCACCAGGTCCGCGCTTTTACGCCATTCCAGTCCGGTCTGTTCGATCACGAGCCTGCCGTCGATCCAGAGCCGCTGTTCGCCATCGGCCTTGCCCACCGTATTGAGCTTGATCATGAATTCGTAGCAGACCCAGCGCTCCTCCTCGACCGCGGGCTGCACTCCCTGGTTGGGCTTGACGTTGTCGCCGTAGTCGCCGATCTGATTCGGATAGTAGGTATAGAGGATTATATTAGTCCAGGGCGGGCCGGATTCGCCGACCACCCCGGTGCCGGTGCAGAACCAGTCGTAGCCGGTGGGACGGTTGCCCGCGCCGGTGCCGTAGCGTTCGCCGCGGCGGTGGCCGTGAAGCTGCATGATCTTCTGGTTGCGCCAGTCTCCGCCGGCCGACAGCCGGAAATAGTAGCGGCAGTAAGTCACCTCGTTGCCGTCCCACCAGAGATTCATCCAGCCGACTCCGTCCTTGCCCGCCTCGGGCACGAAATCCTGCCTGAGGCAGCGTTTGCCGGTGAGCACGATGCCGGGATCG
Source organism: Candidatus Glassiibacteriota bacterium (assembly GCA_043805105.1). GTDB lineage: Bacteria > Gemmatimonadota > Glassbacteria > GWA2-58-10 > GWA2-58-10 > JAZDIG01. The sequence continues at coordinate 15,919 of JAZDIG010000444.1, forward strand.
GTTTCAATCCGGCTGTACTTACGGCTGTTGGCGCTTATTTCCTGCCATTTTTCCATCCAGCCGTCCCGCTCGAAGCCCTCGAACAGGAACACGTCCGGGTCGTTTTCGATCCCCTCGTCGTTCGGGTAGGCTGCGGCCAGGCCTTTCGGCGGCACGCCCTCCGGCCGCGGGACCAATGCGCCCGGCAGCGCCAGCAGGGCCGCGGCGGCGGCCGCGGCTGTGACAAACGTCCTGCGGCCGATCAGGCGGGCGGGCTTTTCAGCTTCCATGTCATTCCCCTTTCGCTGCAATCAGTTGGATTTATTCGAGCCGGTAAATTGTCTTCTCCAGGTCCGGGCCAGGTCCACCAGCGCTGCGAAGTCCCCCTCGTGGAAGAGCACCACGCCGTCCGCGCGGGTGGTTTCACCCGGCGGGCAATCCGGCGGCACCGGGTCGGAATGGATGCAGGGGATTTTCGGGTTGGAAAACATCACCCGGGAAGGGTCCCAGATCGTGGCCAGCCAGCGGTTCTCATCCGCGCGGGCGTGGATTC
>JAZDIG010000445.1:0-4474 GCA_043805105.1 Candidatus Glassiibacteriota bacterium
AGTTCGGAGTGCTCTTCAAGACATTCACCGGCCGGAAAGCCGAAAGGAAAAAGGCCGGGTAGCTGCCCGCGATTAACCCGACACAAATAACCACCGCGACAAATCCCGCCACGAGATGCCAGTCATGCAGATAATTGAACATCAGCACGCCGTCGAAAAAGCCGTTGAGCGCGGGCAGCGCAAGCTCGACCAGTGCCACCGCCACCAACAGGGCCAGGAAAGACAGCAGAACCGACTCTCCCAGGAACTGCCCGATCAACTGTCCCCGCCGGGCGCCTACCACCTTGCGGATGCCCACTTCCCTGGCCCGGCCGGCAAACCGGGCGGTGGACAGGTTCATGAAATTGAAGCAGGCAATCAGAAGCACGACCAGGGCCAGCACGCAAATCCCATAGACATAAGTCGGATCGCTTTCAGCCCAGTTCAATTCGCCCTGGATCTCGGCGGAATGCAGATGGGCGTCCGCCAAGGGCTGAAGAAAATATTCAATGTTTTTGGTTTCGGGATATTTTTTTAGGTAGGCGCGGATAGCCGCCTCGAGCCTTTTGATGTCGGTGCCCGGTTCGAGTAAAATGTAACAATAAGGATTGTAAATTCCCCATACGTGGATCTGGCTTTCGGGCTGGTTGACCAGCTCGGTCATCGACAGGAGCATGTCGAACTGGAGATGTGAGTTCCTGGGGATTTTTTTCAGAACGCCGGTCACCTTGTAATCAGTTTTGCCATCCCGCTGAATGACCTTGCCGAGCGGATCCTCGTCCCCGAATATTTTTCGCGCCGCCTCCTCGGTTAGCACCGCCGTATATGGCTCGACCAGCGCGGTGGAGGCGTCACCCTCGATGAGCCCGAAGCTGAAAACCTGGAAGATGGAGGGATCCGTATAGTAGGTATTGTCGATGTTCACGTCTTTGTCTTTGTACGATACCCGGATTCTGGGGGGCAAGTCTGCGAACAGGAGCCTGGTATATCCGCTGACTTCGGGAAAATCCGCCTTCAAGGCCGGGCCCAGCGGGCCCTGGACACATCCGAAGGTTGACGTGCTGCCAATGGATGACAATTTCACGTACACCCGGCAAATCCGGTCCGCATTGGCGTGGAAACGGTCGAAGGTCAGCTCGTGGCGCACCAGCAGCAGGATCACGATGCAGGAGGCAATCCCGATCGCCAGACCGGCGATGTTGATCAGCGAGAATTCCTTGTACCTGAGAAGGTTCCTGAGGGCGATTTTAAAATAGTTCCGCAACATGTTTTTCCCCTCGATAAAATAAACTTTTACTCGTACCGCAGGGCTTCCACCGGGTTGGCAGTGGCCGCCTTCACCGCCTGGAAGCTCACCGTCAGTGCGGCGACAGTCAGGGCGATCAGCCCCGCCAGGGCGAAAGTGTACCAGTCCAGGTCAATGCGGTAGGCGAAGCTTTCGAGCCATCTGTTTGTCAGGTACCAGGCTGCCGGCCAGGCAATGAGGAGGGACACACCCAAAAGCACCAGGAATTCCCGGGAAAGCAGGAGAATGATATTCCGGACCCCAGCCCCCAGCACCTTGCGGATGCCGATCTCCTTGGTGCGCCGCTGGGCCGCATAGGAGATCAGACCCAGCAGGCCCAGGCAGGCGATAAGCACGGCCAGGGCGGAAAAACTCCCGACCAGGAGCGCGGCTTGTCTATCCGCCTGGTACAGCCTGGCGAAATCTTCATCCAGGAACGTGTATTCAAAAGGCTGGTCCGGCATATATCCATTCCATTTTTTCTCCAGATATTTCAGCGCGTCCGCGGCGTTTTCAGGTCTGATCCTGACAGAGGCGAAGTTCATCATGTCCGGATACATTCTTATCGCCAGCGGATTTATCTTGGAGTGCATGGAATTGTAATTGAAATCCTTCACCACTCCGATAACCCTTCCCTCGGAGCCTCTCCACATGGAAAAATTCTTGCCGATTGCGTCCTCCGGCGTCCAGCCGATCCGCCTGGCCAGCTCTTCGTTGATAATATAGGCCACGCTGGAATCAGTCGAAAAATCGCGGGAAAAATTCCTGCCGGCGATCATAGACAACCCGTAAAATGGAATGAAATTTTCATCAGCAAAAATGGAAGACACGCTCCATTTGTCTTCGTCGGTCGGGGCCATGCCCTCAAAGTGGATGCCCAGGCTCATATAAACATTCCCGAACGTATTGCTCGAAGCCGCAACACCGGTAATAGACGGGTTCTGCAACAATTCTTCACGTACGCCGTTTAAATTCCTTCTCATATCCCGGCCCAGGGGAAGAATCAACACCTGGTCTTTGATAAATCCCAGCTCGCTGTTTCGCAGATAGTTCAATTGTCTCGAGGCGAAAAGGGTGAAGGTTATCAGGATGATTGAGGCGGCGAATTGGGCGATGACGAGAAGACGTCTCAGGAAAGGGCCCTTGAGACCTGAGGCGATCTGGCCTTTTAATACGGCTTCCGGATGAAAAGAGGACAGGACGAAAGCGGGATATAACCCGGCGAATAGCCCCGCCAGCGCTGCAATACCGATCAATCCCAGGCTCAGTCGCCAGTTGCGGATATAATCGAAAACCAGTATGTCGCCGAAGAACGCATTCAGGCCGGGCAAAATCAGCTCGAGGAGGGCAATGCTCAGGAAAAGCGCGCAGAAAGCCAGGAAGACCGATTCACTCAGGAACTGGAAGATAAGCTGTCCTCTATCTGCGCCCACGGTCTTGCGCAGGCCGACCTCCCTGGCCCGGCCGGTCGATCGCGCCAGGGAGAGGTTTATAAAGTTGATACAGGCCACCAGCAGAACGATTACCGCTATTGCAGAAAAAACATAGATATATGTCCAGCTCGGCCCGGCATTGAGGAATTGGAAACGCTGGCTCACGCCCCGCAGTGGATGCAGGCACAGCTTAATATTAGCCGCCACATCCGGAATATATTTATTCATGAATTCAGGAAATCGCTTCTCCAGCTCCCGGTAATCCACGCCTTTTCTTAACATCAGATAGGTCGTCAGACAGTTGTTTCCCCAACCCGGCATGCCGAGGTATTTATAATTCTCCAGCGTACTGAACGAAACCAGCATGTTGAACCGGAAGACCGAGTTCCTGGGGATATCTTCCACCACTCCGGTTACTTTGTAGTCATAGTCATTCGAGCGTACAACCTGGCCCAGGGGGTTTCCATCGCCGAACAACGTGCGGGCGCTCTCCCTGGTCAGCACTATGCTGTAGGGATCGACCAGCGCCGTGCCGGGATCGCCCATAAGGAACTTGAAGCTGAACATCTTGAAGACCGTGGAGTCCGCCATATAGACCGACTTCAGCAGGATGGAGTTCTCCCGGACCCTCGTGTTAAACCCGTAAATGTCATAGACCCGCGTATAATTCTCGATTCCCGGGTAATCATTCTTCAGCGTCGGGCCCATCGGACCCATCGTGGCGCTCCCCTCCCGATCGCCCGTGCCGTTGAAATTCACTTTTTCATACAAGAGGTAAATCCGGTCGGCATTGGCATGGAAATCATCGAACGACAGGTGAAAGCGCACCCAGAGCAGGATCACAATGCAACTGGCCATGCCGATCGCCAGGCCCAGGATGTTGATCGTCGAATAGACCTTATGCCGCAGCAGGTTACGCAGGGCCACTTTGAGATAGTTCCCGAACATTTTTCTATCCTTTGCTAAATAATGGTTTTACTCGTACCGCAGGGCTTTCACCGGGTCGGCGGTGGCCGCTTTCAAGGCCTGGTAGCTCACGGTGGCCCCGGCGACAGTTAGGGCGATAAAGCCCGCCAGGACGAACGTGTACCAGTCGAGATCGATCCGGTAAGCAAAATTCTGCAGCCAGCGGTTCGCGAAATACCAGGCCACAGGCCAGGCGATGAGGATAGATATTGCCAGCAGCATCAGGAACTCCCGGGAAAGCAGCAGGATTATATCGGCTACCGAGGCCCCCAGCGCCTTGCGGACACCGATTTCTTTGGTGCGGCTCTCGGCCGCCTGCGTGGTCAGCCCCAAGAGCCCCAGGCAAGCCAATAGCACCGCCAGCAGGGTGAAAGTCCCGATGATCAGCGTCTGCTGCTCATAGCTTTCGTACCTCCGGGCGAACTCTTGGTCGAGAAAGATATACTCGAACGGCTTGTCTGGGAAAAATGCCTGCCACTGTTTCTGGATGTGATCCAGCCCTGGAGTGAGCGAGCCGGGCCTGGTCCGCATCAGTACATTGTTCAGTCTGGTGCTGCTGGGCATCAGCGCCAGCGGCTCGATCGGATCGATCACAGACGAGTAATTGAAATCCTTCACCACACCGATCACCTGGCCGTACAGATCCTCACCCAACGATGTCTGCTTACCAAGGGCCTGCTGCGGAGACCAGCCAATCTTACGGGCCAGGGTCTCGTTGATCACATAGGCTTGCTGGTCAGTGGGTCTGTTCCGGGAAAATCCGCGCCCGGCCACCAGCTCCAGCCCGAAGAACTCGATAAAGTCGTAGTCC
>JAZDIG010000446.1:0-3750 GCA_043805105.1 Candidatus Glassiibacteriota bacterium
TCAAGCCGCATCCGAATCCGTTTGCCAGCCCAGCCGGCTAATCGGCGAAAATAAGTAAACCGTCAAGCTTTCATCATTTTTTCTCCGGACACTTCAGGATTCTCCCTCCATCCATTCTCCCGTCTCTCAGGTTTTTCATAGGGCACCGAGAACCGGCACGAAGCGCCGGTAGGAAAGGTTGAATGTTTTCCGATCTTTCCTTACGGCTGCTATTTTTCGACTGCTACCCTAAGAATTTTTTTATTGGCCCGGCGCTGCAACTTTGATAAATGAATATCGGTTTATCTTTTAAAGTGCGTGACAGCCATTATCGCCGGCAAATTTGATAGGCGAATTGACAAAGTTCTTTCATCGGGGTATTTTTTAATGGAATACCCCGCGGCAAGCCGCGCGGTTTCATAAGGTAGATATTGATTCTTCTTAGCCCCGCACTCACGGGCGACCAGCCGGTCGCCCCTACGACTGGGCGAGGGGCGGATTACCCCGGAGCAAGCTCCAAGGAATTCTTTGCGGTTGACAGGAGACCAGCTTTATGGCTGAAATTACCCGGGAGGAATTACACGGGCACGATGGCAAGGAGGGCAACAAGGCTTACGTCGTTTACGAAGGCAAGGTCTACGACGTTACCGCCAGCAAGCTCTGGCGCAACGGCGTGCACCTGAAGACCCACCATGCCGGGCACGACCTGACCCTGGCGATGAAAGCCGCACCCCATGGCCCGGAAGTCATGTCGCGCTACGAGGCGGTCGCGGACCTGGTCGAGGAGAAGAAAGTCGCACCCGCCGGTCCGCTGTTCAAGACTCCCTCGCGGATGGTGGCAATGATTCTGGACCGTCACCCGCACCCGATTTCAGTGCATTTCCCAATCGCCCTCTGTATCAGCGCCGCCTGCCTGACCGCATTGAGCCTTTTTGTCACGGATCCGGCCCTGGAGCGGGCCTCCATGTACAACCTGATTCTGGCCGCCCTGAGCACTCCGGTTTCGATTTTCACCGGATTGTTGAGCTGGTATTACAACTATAACGGTATCTGGACCCACATTTACCGGATGAAGACTTTCCTTTCGATTCTACTGGTCATTGAATTCGTCGTGGTTCTGATCACCCGGTACGGTTTTCTTACCGGCAGCGAAACCGGCGGCCTCTGGTACTGGCTATACACGGGTACCGTTCTGGCGATGGCTCCCACGGTCATGGGCCTCGGCTATTACGGCGGCAAGATCACCTTCCCATCCTGACGGGAGTCCCGGCCATGGATAAATCAGCAATCAAGCAACTCGAGCGGGTGATAGAGGTGGTGCTGCGCTCCATTCCCAAGGAACGCCAGGCGAGAGACGTGTTCAGGCGCGCCGCCGGTGAAGCCAAGGCCGAAATGGCCCGGATCCTGTTCGAAAGTATCGCCAACCAGGAAGAACAGCACGAAACCAAGCTGAAAGTCACCCTCGAACTGCTCAAGCAGGAACTCGACGAGGCCAGGGGCAAGGGGGTGCCGGACGTGGGCCAGGACCACATGGAGGAGGACCTGCCGGCGGCGGAGAAGATCGCCGACCTGGAGCGGGTGATGGAAGTGGTGCTGCGCATGATCCCCAAGGAGCATTCGGCCGGCGAGCTGTACGCATCCTCGGCCCGGCAGGCCGAACGCGATTTCACCCGCAGTCTCTTCCAGTGGCTGGCTGACCAGGAGGGCCAGCACGAATCCAAGCTCCGCGGCATCCTCGACCTGATAAAGCTCGAGATCCAGGAGCTTAGGCGGCGTAAGTAATACCGGAGACGCAGTTTCCGGTCCCGTTCACTTAATGATGTAACTACAAGCCGGCTGAGTTTCAGCCGGCTTTTTGCTTTTTGATTGCCCATGATTATACTTTTCAAATTGCGCCCGGTTTATTATTATTATAAAAACCCGATTAAACAGTATACTTTGTAAAATAACCTTGCCCCATTCGGGACAAACGGGCGCTGGTGAAGTTTGTGGAGGTACAGATGTGGGACTATACAGACAAGGTGATGGAGCATTTCCGCAAACCGCGGAACGTCGGCTACATCAAGGACCCGGACGGAGTAGGCGAAGTGGGATCGCTGGCCTGCGGCGATGCGCTCAGGCTGATGTTCAAGCTCGACGACCAGGGCCGGATCGTCGATGTCAAGTTCCAGACTTTCGGCTGCGGCAGCGCGATAGCCACTTCGAGCGCCTTGACCGAAATGATCATGGGCAAAACCATCGAAGAGGCCGAAAAGGTGACCAATCAGGATATCGTCAATTTCCTGGGGGGACTGCCGGAGCAGAAAATGCACTGTTCGGTGATGGGGCGCGAGGCGCTGGAAGCCGCTATCGAAAATTACCGCGACGGCACCACCGGCCAGAAAAAACTTGAAGGAAGGGTGGTCTGTGTCTGTTTCGGCGTCACCGAAAAGAAGATCCGCCAGGCCATCCGGGACAACAAGCTGACCAGCGTGGAGCAGGTGACCAACTACACGAAAGCGGGCGGCGGCTGCGGCGGCTGTGTCGGGGAAATCCAGGATATCCTCGACCAAATGCTGGCTGACAGGGATTCAGGCGCTGTGTTCGACGGCCGGGAGGCCGCGGCCGAAACCGGAGCGGAGCAGAAACTGACCACGCTGCAGAAGGTCAAGCTCGTGGAGAAAACGATCCAGGATGAAATCCGCCCCGAGCTGCAGAGGCACGGCGGGGATATCGAGCTGGTGGACGTGGACGGCGACAGCGTCCTGGTAGTGCTCAAGGGAGCCTGCACCGACTGCGGCATGACCCGCTTCACCCTCGAAACCCTGGTCCAGCCCAAGCTCAGGGAAAGAGTATCCGGTGAACTGGTAGTCAGGGAGGCATATTGAGCAAGGTAGTGTATCTGGACAACAACGCCACCACCCGGGTGGCCCCGGAGGTGGTGGCAGCGATAGAGCCGTTCCTCAAGAAATACTACGGCAACCCGTCGAGCATCCATTCATTCGGCGGCAGGGTGCGCAAGCACGTGGAAAAGGCCCGCGAACAGGTGGCGGCGCTGCTGAACGCCTCCCCGGAGGAAATAATCTTCACCGGCGGCGGCTCGGAGAGCGACAACACCGCGATCATGGGCGCCCTGGCCCTGGCCGGACCGGACAAGCGCCACCTGATCACCACCCGCGTCGAGCACGAGGCGGTGCTCCAGGTGGGGCACCACCTCAGGGAGCTGGGTTACCGCCTGACTGAACTGCCGGTGGACGGCAAGGGCGCGCTGGACCTGGACCTGCTCGAAAGCTCGATCAGCGCCGACACCGCGCTGGTGAGCGTGATGTGGGCCAACAACGAGACCGGCGTGATCTTCCCGGTGGAAAAGATCGCCGAGATAGTCAAAAGCAGGGGCGTATATTTCCACACCGATGCGGTCCAGGTGGGGGGCAAGCTGCCGATCGACCTGCAGAAGGTGCCGATCGATTTTCTCGCCCTCTCCGGACACAAATTCCATGCCCCCAAGGGGGTTGGCATTCTGTTCGTGCGCAAGGGGATCAAAATGCCGCCTTTCATCAGGGGCGGCCACCAGGAGAGAGGTTTGCGCGCCGGCACGGAGAACGTACCCGGTATCGTGGGGATCGGCCGGGCGGCCGAGCTGGCGGCGAGCGATCTGGCGGAAGTGGCCGAACGCGAGGAGTATCTGCGGGACAAGCTGGAAGAGGGGATACAGGCCAGCTGCAAGGATGTGCGGCTAAACGGCGCCAATCGCCTGCCCAACACGCTCAACGTGAGCTTCGAGTACGTGGA
>JAZDIG010000447.1:0-8380 GCA_043805105.1 Candidatus Glassiibacteriota bacterium
TTCGGGTTCCACTGAACCGGCCTCAACTGAACTGGAGAAAGGCGACCGGATGCCGAGAAAGAAAGCGCTCAAGGGAAGGATGAGCGGCAGGAAGATACGGGAGGTCGCATTTTACGCCGGGGAGTGCTGCCTGGAGAAGAAGGCGAGCGAGATCGTCGTTCTGGACTTGAAAAAGGTTTTGGATGCCACGGATTACTTCGTTATCGCGCAAGGGTTTACCGATATCCACGTACGGGCGGTGAGCCAGCACCTGCAGGAGAAACTCCAGGAGAAATACAGCCTGAAACCCTGGCATGTGGAGGGCTTCGAAAACGGTCGCTGGGTGCTGATTGACTACGTGGACTTCGTGGTCCACGTCTTCCAGCCCGAAACCCGGCAGTTCTACCAGCTCGAACGGCTCTGGGCCGATGCCGGCCGCTTCGAGATCGAAGACCGGACTCCGGAAGGCAAGCCGGCGGAATTCTGAGCTGCAGACGGGAAACCAGGTGCCTGGCTGGAGCCCATGCTCAGTTTCTATCATTCATGAGGATTTGCAGCTTAGAAGTCTATTCGTAAATCCCCCCTAAACCCCTCTTTGCCAAAGGGGGGGAATTTATCTCAACATATTGAAATGATTGAATTTGGCTGGAAATGAGTTCCCCCTTTGAAAAAGGGGGATACAGGGGGATTTGTCTTAACTCTTTTGAAAAAAAGCTGATTTGCGTCTTTTCTTAACAACCGGCAGATGACACACAGGCCGGTTTTTTATGGTTACCGGCTGGTCTGCTCCGCCTTTCTCTGCGTGGCCACGGTCACCATCTTGATCCCGTTCTGACGGGCCACATCCATCACCTCGATCACTTTCCCGTGTATCACTTCTCTGTCGGCCTTGACCGTCATGACGGCCGGCTGGCCCTCGGCAATTCCCTGGTGGATCAGCTCCGGCAGGTCATCCAGGCGGATCAGCCGGTCGCCGAAATACAGCTCGTCGCTCGCCGTTAAATAGACCGTCATCGGCTTGGCTTCCTGCTGCTTGGGCGGCTCCGCAGTGGCTTCCGGCAGGTCGATTTTAATGGCCGGCTGGTCCATGAAGGTGGCGCTGACTGTAAAGAATATCAGCAGCAGAAACACCACGTCCACCAGCGAAATGAGGCTGATCGCCGCCTTGCGGCGCCTGCGGTTGGAAAACTGCATCAGTTTTCGACCTCCCGTACCGGCTGAACCGGGCTGCCGGTCTTTTTGAAGCTGGCCAGCTTGTTCAGCAGGAAACTGGCCCAGTATTCGAGCTCCAGGACCAGGCCGTCCACCTTGTTGGTGAAGTAGTTGTGGCTGACCAGCGCCGGGATGCCGATACACAGTCCGGCGGCGGTGGTGATCAGCGCCACCTGGATGCCGCTGGCCAGGGCGCTGGCCTGGCCGATGCCGAACTGAGTGACGTCACGGAAAATCTGGATCATGCCGAAGACCGTGCCGAGGATTCCGAGCATGGGAGAAATAGCCGCGACGGTTTCCAGTATCACCAGGCCGCGCTCCAGTGCGCGGGTCTGCTGGCGGCCGGTGTCGTTTATCGCTTCCTTGATTTCTTCCTTGGGCAGGTTGCGCATGGACAGAGCGGCCAGTACCACGTTGGAAAAAGTGCCTTCGTTCTTTTCGCAGATCGAATAGGCCAGGCCGAGGTCTTCCGGGCCGCGGATGTTTTCGATCACCTGGATTATCTCGCGCTTGATCACCTTTGCCCGGCGAAGGTTAAATGCCCTTTCGACAATTATCGCCAGCGCCACCACCGAACAGGCGGCCAGGGGGTACATCAGTACCCCGCCCTGCTGGAAAAGTTGGTACATCAGCCGACCTTCCTTCCGTAACTCGTTTATATTTCAGCGGATGAATTCGTTGTAGAAAAATCCTACAGTTATCTCCAGGTATGGTTCCGGGAAATCGCTGGGCAGCGGCAGGAACGGCGCCGAGGCCGAGATTGAATGGACGCTGGTATTCTTGAGCGATTCGTGCCCGGTATAAGTTATCAGCTCGAAGTCCGTCATGGTGCCGTCCTGCTGGATCTTGAACCGCAGGAAGGTCCGACCGTGGATCAGACCCATGTAGAACGCCGGCGGCGGATAAATATTGTTCTCGATCCTCCGCTTGAGTTCCTTGAGGTAAGGAGCCCAGTTCCAGGCGTAGGTGCTGAGCTTGAAGTCGCTGCCCACCGGCGCCCGGCTCTGGCGGTTGTCGAAACGGGGAGCGCTGGGAGCGTAGGGCCGCGACGGTTCGCCCTGGGGCTGCTGAGGCTGCGCCGAAGGCTGCAATTGCGGCGGCTGCTCGGTCTGAGGCGGAGCCAGCCTGCCGAGAGCTTCGAGCTGCTTGAGTGCATCGAAACTGCTCTGCTCCTGCTCCTTTTTCTGTTGTTCGGCCTGTTCTTTCTTCTGCCGGTCGCTGCCGTCGGTCACCCCCTGGGGCGCGCGCGCCGGCGGGGAAGGCTCGGGGGTCATTGCCGCAACCTCCGACCTTCCTTCCTGGTAGGGCATCCCGGCCGTTAAGTCCTGCGGAGCTTCCGGGTTGGAAGCGGCCAGGTTTTTATCCGAGATGAATGGCGTGATCTGCTGGACCCGGCTTTCGGCGGCGTTCTCCGGAGTTTCGACGAATATGAAGCTCATCCTGTCGATATCCTCCTTAAGCTCGTCGGCCGCCACCTCGGCCTTCTCGCGGATGATCGCCCGCATCGGCACCCATAACAGCAAAAGATGCAGCAACAACGAAATTATCAAGGCTTTTTTCAGGCTTACATCGTCCGACACACCGGCTCCGGATCGAAAAGAATTTTCGCTGGAAGAATAGCAAACAGTGTCTCGAATGATAAAGGCTTCTTCACGGTATACACCTGCCCGCCCTCCCGGTTCACGCAGCCTGCCTGCCGGTCAATTCAGGCCGGCCTGACCGCCGGCGCCGCCGGTCGCCGCCCCCTGGCCCTCTTTCACCGATCCCACCTCGCGCAGGGTCCAGGTGGAGGTGAGAGTGTAGTTGGTGCCGCTGCCGTCGTCTCGCCAGATTTCCACCTGCGGCGGCCCCTGTGTAACGTGCACGCGCAGGAAAGTGCTGGGCGCGCCCTTGTCGCCGATTCCCCGGCTGTGGCCGGCGTCTATCTGCCACACGCCGTTGATACAGGCCACCGAGGCGCTGTGAGTGTGTCCGCAGATGTAGTAGGCCTTGTGGCGCCTGAGCAACCGGACGAAGCGCAGATCGTTTTCCGGGTGTTCGTTAAGACTGTCATCGGTATGGCGGATACGGCCGCTGTCCAGGTCCGGCATCGGCATGATCGGTTCGTGGCCGACCACGAACACTATTGGCCTGGTGTTGGCTGCCAGGTCCGCTTCGAGCCACCGGTAGAGCGCATCGCTGACGTCACCATTGCTGCCGGTGTCCGAGCTGCCGTCGTAGTACTGGTCGAGCATGGCGAAGTGGGCATTACCGTATTCGAACGAATACGTGGTTTCGCGGCCCTTTTCCGGACCGGGGCGCACGATATGGGGCAGGCTCTTGCCGTTAGCGTTATATTCGCGCAGCCACTGCATGTCTTCCGGAGTTTCCGTTTCGTGGTTGCCGGGAGTTGGGTACCAGAGATAGTCCTTTCCCAGGGCTTCTTCAATCTGTAATTTTACGTCCCGGGGCGGATCTATATCACCCGGGCTGATCATGAAATCGCCCTTGCCGGCCCTGGCGACTGCCTCCACCACCCCGCGGAAGTACTGCGGGGAGTCGTACTTGGGTGTGGCGAATTCGCGCATGTCGCAGGTGACGACGAAAGTGAAGCCGCTGTCTGCGGAAGAACCGGCAAAAGACCCGGCCGGTGACATCAGGGGGGCTGCCGTAAGAAACAATACCGCCGGGAAAAGTTTCAGAAATTTTCCTTTCAGCATGCCTCCCCCGCGGACGAATTTATAGTCACCGGAGGGCTGAAAATGCTCTCTCCGGTCGATCTCGAAGTGGCGCAGCTTCAAAAGCTACAATCAATTACGTAAAGTGTCAAGACCGGGCGCCCCGCCGACTGTGTCGAGTGGAAATTTCTTGACTCCGCGCCGGGATTCGGTAATCATAACCGGCACACTCGAGATTGGCCTGCAAACCGAAACAGGAGAATCGATTTGGCTGACCGGCTGGTATTGCTGGACGGCTACGCCATGCTTTACCGGGCTTACTTCGCCTTCATCCGCAGCCCGCGGATCAATTCCCGGGGCGAAAACACGAGCGCCGTTTTCGGCCTCATCCTCCAGCTCGGCAAACTGGTGGAGGATTGCCGGCCGGCCTACCTCGCCTTCGTCCTCGACACTTCCAGGCCCACCTTCCGCGACAAACTGTACCCGGAATACAAGGCCACCCGGGAGAAGATGCCGGAGGACATGCGGGGACAGATTTCCTGGGCCCGGGAGCTGATGCAGGACGGGTTCAAGGTGCCGATCCTGGAGTTCGAGGGCTACGAGGCGGACGACGTGATCGGCACACTGGCCAAGCTCGCCGCCGCCAGGGGAATAGAATCGGTGATCGTCTCCGGGGATAAGGATTTCTACCAGTTAATCGACGGCCGGACCCTGCTCTACAACCGCAAGGGTGCGGGAGAAGAAACCGAATGGGTGGGGCCGGACAACGCCTCCGACCGGCTGGGCGTGCCGCCCCGCAAGACCGTGGACTTCCTGGCCCTGATGGGAGATTCCTCGGACAACGTGCCCGGCGTGAAAGGAATCGGCAAGGTGGCCGCCGGGAAGCTGCTGGCCCAGTTCGATTCGCTGGACGACATCTACGCCCGCCTGGACCAGGTGCAGCCTGAGGGCCTGCGCAAAAAGCTCGAAGAGGACCGCGACAGCGCTTTCCTCAGCCGCCAGCTCGTCACCATCCACACCGACCTGGGCCTGAAAGTAGACTGGGACAGGCTGCGCTACGAGGAGCCGGACAAGGAGAAGCTGTCCGAGCTATTCGAGCGGTTCGAGTTTCGCTCGCTGCGCGAGCGCTATGGACTGGGCCAGCCGCAGCCCGAAAAGAAGGAACAGGCCGGCCGGAAAAACTATCAGCTCGTCGACACCGTCGAAAAGCTGAAAGATGTCGCCGGACAGATTCGCCAGGCCGGTCTTTTCGCGGTGGACGTCGAAACCACCAGCCTCGACCCGCTGGCTGCGAAGCTGGTCGGAGTGAGCCTGGCCTGCCGGCCGGACGAAGCCTGGTACGTGCCGGTGGGCCACAACGAGGGGAAAAACGTCCCGCTGGAGGAAGTGCGCAGGCTTATCGGGCCGCTCCTGGCCGACCCCGCGATCGGCTGCGTGGGCCAGAACCTCAAGTTCGATTTCAGCGTGCTGTCCTGCCAGGGGATGGAGACCGAAAATATCGCGGGCGATCCCATGATCGCCTCCTATTTGCTGGAGCCGGAGATGAGGTCGCACAAGCTGGACGTGCTGGCCGAATCGATCCTCGGCTACCGGATGCAATCCTATGAGGAGGTGACCACCCGGGGGAACGAACAGGTCACGTTTGACAAAGTTTCGGTAGGGGAGGCCTGCTTCTACTCCTGCGAGGATGCCGACATCACGCTGATTATCCATCACCGGCTCCGCAGCCGGATCGACGAGGAGGGTCTGGCGCGGCTCTACCGCGAGATCGAGCTGCCGCTGATCCCGGTGCTGGCGCGGATGGAGCTGGCCGGGGTGGCGGTGGACCTGGCCTACCTGGAAAAACTGAGCGCGGAGATGGAGGGCCGGCTGACCGAGCTGGAGAAGAAAGCCTGGGAGCTGGCCGGCCATGAGTTCAACGTAAATTCCACCCAGCAGCTGGCGCAGGTCCTGTTTGAGGAGCTGAGGATCAAGCCCGGCAAGAAGACCAAGACCGGCTTCTCCACCGATAGTTCCGTGCTGGAAAGCCTCTGGGAGGAACATCCCCTGCCCGGCGTCATGCTCGAATTGCGCGAGGTGGCCAAGCTCAAGTCGACCTACGTGGACGCCCTGCCACGGGAGGTGAACCCCCGGACCGGCCGGATACACACCTCGTTCAACCAGATCGTGGCCGCCACCGGCAGGCTTTCCAGCAGTAATCCAAATTTGCAGAATATCCCAATCCGCACCGAGGAGGGGCGGCGGATCAGGCGCGCCTTCGTGCCCTGGGCCGCTAACCGGGTGCTGGTGGGCGCCGATTACAGCCAGATCGAGCTGCGCATCCTGGCCCACCTGAGCGGGGATGAGTCGATGATAGAGGCGTTCGGCGAGGGGCTGGACATCCACACCGAAACTTCCGCCCGGCTGTTCGGCGTCGAGCCGCGGGCAGTCACTTCCGAACAGCGCAGCCGGGCCAAGACCATCAACTTCGGCGTGCTCTACGGCATGGGAGCCCACCGGCTGTCAAACGAGCTGAAAATACCCTATAAAGTAGCCAGGCAGTTTATCGACGACTACTTCGACCGCTTCCCCCGGATCAGGGAGTACATAGACCGGCAGGTCGGTTCCGCCCGCGAAAAAGGCTGGGTCACGACTATCATGGGCCGCCGGCGCAGGCTGCCGGAGATCGTCAGCGCCAACCGGGCGCAGCGTCAGAACGCCGAACGTATCGCCCTCAATACGCCCATCCAGGGATCGGCCGCCGACCTGATCAAAGCGGCGATGATCCAGATCGACCGGGCCCTGCGGGAAAAGTTTCCGGAAGCGAAGATGATCCTGCAGGTGCACGACGAGCTGGTGTTCGACGTGCCGGAGAAGCAGGCCGAGGATGTCGGCGCTCTGGTGCGGGAGCTGATGGAAAACGCGATCCGGCTCGACGTACCAGTCAAAGTGGACCTGGGCCGCGGCCGCAACTGGCTCGAATGCAAATAGAGTAATTGCGAAAAGAATATTCCTTTCGCACTGACGGTTGAGCATATTGAGACTTTGATATAGCCGGAGTATTTTGGCGACCTCTCTAAAACGACATTACTTATATTGATTGCCGCAAAGCGGCTCTTTCCAGGTCGAACCCGAACCGTAATGACTTTTGGCAACCACTGTAGTCTAATAATAATCCGGAGACAGTATGATCGTGATCGGACTGACCGGCAATATCGGTTCCGGCAAAAGCACGGTGGCCCGGGCCTGGAGAGATAAGCGCGGAGCGCTTCTGATCGATGCCGATGAAATCGGCCGCCTGGTGGTTTTCCCCGGCAGCGAAACGCTCGGGGAATTGGTGAAGCATTTCGGCGGGGAAATCCTGCAACCCGATGGCCGCCTGGACCGCCAGCGCACCGCCCAGCTGGCCTTTTCCAGCCAGGAAAACCTGCAAGAGTTGAACTCGATCGTGCATCCGGCCATCATAAGGACGATCAACAACGAGCTGCGGCGCGCCCTGGCCGAGGGAGTGAGCGCGGTGGTGATCGATGCCGCCCTGATCTTCGAGTTCGGCTTCGACCGCTCCGTGGACGCAATGATCGTAGTGGATGCCCCGCGGAAAGCCAAGATCGAAAGAATGCTGGCCCGGGGCAGGATGGACCGGAAGACTATCGAACAGGTGCTCGACTTTCAGATGGACCCCGGGGAATTGAGAAAGAGGGCCGCCTGGGTCATCGAAAACGACGGCGGCCTGGAAGATCTGGAGCGCGAGGCGCTGGAGGTGTTCGACCGGCTGGTGAAGCGGTAAAAGGCCGGGAATTGATCCTGTAAAAATAAAATCCCCCTCCTTCCCTCATTACCATAGTGGGATAAAGGGGGATTCCCTTTGTGCTTTAATTATCAATTACGGTGACGTTTTTTATGATTCCAGCGGGCGAGTTGTCGTATAATGCTTGCAGGGTCTCAATATTGTGTTCGTAATTCGAGCATTGCCAAAAAAAGTATCTCATGTAGGGGCGCACCCGCGTGTGCGCCCGGATCCACCCGCGGTGGGCGGACACATGGGTCCGCCCCTACGATAAAGATAACCCCATGCAAATGCTTCGGTTTGATCACAGGGAAATTCAATTGAGTGCAACGTAACCATATTTAAGAAAACCTGTACTTAGCATGAAACGGCTTTAATCCCACAATTTAAGCCGGAGCTTTGTTTCCGGGTAACCGGCTCCGGGCAGGCCGTAGGGGCGACCGGCCGGTCGCCCGCAGCAACCGGTTCAGGATCAGAAATATTGACCAGGTGATACCTCTCGGAGCTGCCGAGCGTTCGATTATTTCACAGCGTCAGTCTCGTTCCCAGCGTGCCATAGGTTTGATCACCCGTGCGCCCCAGCTCGACCCCGATCCGCAGCAGCAGGATGTTCCATTCGATCCCGGCATAATAGACCGCGTCGGTTTCCGTGCGTTCGGTTCCCAGTCCCAGTATCCTGAGCTTCGCATTGTTCCGGTTTGCGCCCAGGCCGGCGTATGGCGTCACCACGAACAGGTTCTTGCTCACCTCCGCCCGGAAGACAAAG